>JAEZZV010000218.1 GCA_023418375.1 Actinomycetes bacterium
GAGCAGCAGGGTGCACGCAGCTCGGCCCGCGCGTCGGCCCCCCAGTCGGGGGGCGCCCGCGGCACCCGACCCCCCGGCCAGACGCCCGGCACCGGTCGCCAGCCGCAGCGCCCGGCCGGCACGCGACCACCCGTCACGCGTCCCCCCGTGGCCCGGCCCGGCGGCTGGTGGCGACGCCGCCGCAGGCTCGTCGTCGCCGCCGTCCTCCTCCTGCTCGCGGTCGGCCTGGCCTGGCCGATCGGCCTGCTCATCTGGGCGAACGGCCGCATCCAGCACGTCGCTGCGCTCTCCGGCACACCCGACACCACACCCGGCACGACGTACCTCCTCGCCGGGTCGGACGTGCGCGGCGAGGCCGGCGGGCTGCCCATCGACGGCACGCAGGGCGCCCGCACCGACACCGTGATGGTGCTGCACGTCCCCTCGTCGGGACCGTCGGCTCTCATCAGCCTGCCGCGCGACACGTACGTCGACATCCCCGGGTACGGGCCGAACAAGCTGAACGCGGCCTATGCGTTCGGCGGACCGGCGCTGCTCGTCCAGACCGTCGAGGGCCTGACGGGGCTGCACATCGACCACTACGCGGAGATCGGCCTCGGCGGCGTCGCGCACATCGTCGACGCGGTCGGCGGCGTCGAGCTGTGCATGGACCCGGCCGTGAACATGGTGACCTTCCCGGTCAACGACCCCGAGTCGGGCATGGTGTGGGACGGGCCCGGCTGCCGCGTCGTCGGCGGTCCGGACGCCCTGGCCTTCGCCCGGATGCGCAAGGCCGACCACGAAGGGGACATCGGTCGCGGCAAGCGCCAGCAGCAGCTGATCGCGTCGGTGGCGTCGACCGTCGCCGACCCCTCTCTGGTGTGGCAGCCGACCCGCCAGGTCAGCCTGATCCGCACGGGCCTGTCGGCCATCACCGTCAGCGAGGGCACCGACATCGTCGACATGGGCCGCCTCGCGCTGGCCTTCCGCGACGCGACGGGGCCCGAGGGCATCCGCGGCACCCCGCCGCTCGCCAGCCTCGACTACCGCCCCGGCGACGTCGGCTCGACGGTGCTCATCGACGAGGCCACGGCGCCCGCCTTCTGGCAGCAGATCGTCGCCGGGACCCTGCCGCCCGGCCCGGTCGGCGGGGTCCCCCAGGGCTGACGCGCCGCGGACAGGTCAGGCGCTGAAGCCCGTGGGCTGGGCGCCGCCGACCTTCGCCTGCAGCCGGGCGCCCTTGGCGAGCGCCTGCTCGCGGAGCTCGCCCTGGAACGCGACGATCCGCTCACGCATCGCCGCTGCGGCCTCGTCCGACCCGGCGCCGAGGATCCGCGCGGCGAGCAGGCCCGCGTTGCGCGCCGCGCCCACGCCGACCGTCGCGACGGGGACGCCGGCCGGCATCTGCACGATGGACAGCAGCGAGTCCAGGCCCTCGAGGTTGGCGAGCGGGACGGGCACGCCGATGACCGGCAGCACGGTGACGGCCGCGAGCACGCCGGGCAGGTGGGCCGCCCCGCCCGCGCCGGCGATGATCACCCGCAGGCCGCGGTCCGCGGCGCCCCGGCCCCAGGCGATGACGTCGTCCGGCATCCGGTGCGCGGACAGAACCGCGACCTCGTGCCCGATGCCGAACTCGGCCAGTGCCGTGGCGGCCGCCTCCATCACCGGCCAGTCCGAGTCGGACCCCATGATGATGCCGACCAGCGCCTGCTCGCCCATGCCGCTCCCCTTCGCGTCGCCTCGCCCGCCGGTGGCCCGACGGCCGTCCGCGCGCATCATGCCTTGCCCGACGGCGTCGCGCAGCCCCGGTCCAGGAGCGGCCACGGGCTGCCCCGGTACCACCGGCGCTCCGCTCGTTACGCTGTCCGCCATGCGGGAGCGACTGGCCGAGCTGGTGAGGTTCGGCTTCGTCGGCGGGCTCGCGTTCGTGGTGGACGCGGGCCTGTTCAACCTGCTCCGGTTCGGTCCCGGCGAGGTGCTCGGGCACAAGCCGCTGACCGCGAAGGTCCTCTCGGTCGCGGTCGCCACCGTCGTCGCGTGGCTCGGCAACCGCTACTGGACGTTCGCGGCGCGGCGCACCGGGAACCGTCGCCGGGAGTTCGTCGCCTTCGCCGTGGCGAACGCCGTCGGCATGGCGATCGCCGTCGGCTGCCTGGCCTTCTCCCACTACGTGCTCGGCCTCACGTCACCCCTGGCCGACAACGTCGCGGCCAACGTGGTCGGCCTCGGCCTCGGCACGATCTTCCGCTACCTCGCCTACCGCTTCTTCGTCTTCACCGGGTCGCCGATGGCGACCGGCGCGCCCGACGACGTCGCCGACCCCCTCGCCGGCACGAGCCCCGCCGGGACGGCCCCGGCCGCGTCAGCGCCGGGCTCGGCGGCGGCGCCCCTGGGGTGAGACGAGGGAGCCACGCGGGAGCACGACGTCGGGGTCCAGGGCCTTCGGCACGCCCGAGAGGAACACCGCGAACACGGGCGGGCGTCGCTGAGCCAGCTCCAGCCGTCCGCCGTCCGCGGCCACGAGGTCGCGCGCCAGCGCGAGCCCCAGCCCCGTCCCGCCGCCCGCACTGACCTCGCGCTCGAAGATGCGCGGCGCGACGTCGTCGGCCACGCCCTCGCCCTCGTCGGTCACCTCGATCACGACGGCTCCGCCTGGGCCGGAGGGCCGCGAGCGCACCGTCGTCGTGCCGCCGCCGTGCTTGAGCGAGTTCTCGATGAGCGTCGCGAGGACCTGCGAGAGGGCACCGGGGGTCGCGAGGACGGAGACGCCGTCGGCCGGCTCGACCACCAGGGTGCGCCCGGCGCGCGCGAAGGTCGGCGCCCACTCCTCCCGCTGCTGGCCGAACACCGCCGTGAGGTGCACGGCCTCGGTCGTGCCGCCCTGCGCTCGGCGCGAGCGGGTGAGCAGGTCGTCGACGACGGTGACCAGCCGCTCGATCTGCTCGAGCGAGATGCGCGCCTCCTCGCGGACCTCCTCGCTGTCGGACGCCGCGATGATCTCCTCCAGCCGCATCGACAGCGCGGTCAGCGGCGTGCGGAGCTGGTGGGACGCGTCGGCCGCGAACTGCCGCTCGGCCGCCAGCCGCCCGGCGAGGCGGTCCGCGCTGCGCACCAGCTCGGCCGCCACGAGGTCGATCTCCTCGACGCCGGACGGCTCCAGGCGCGGGCGCACCTGGCCCGAGCCGAGCTGCTCGGCACTCGCGGCGAGGTAGACGAGCGGGGCCGCGAGCCGACGCGCCTGCCACAGCGCCATCGCGATGCCTGCGCCGAACGCGACGGTGGCCGCGACGACGACGAGCGCCGCGATGCGCACGGTGCGCCACACGACGTCCCAGTAGGAGATCGACAGCACGACGACGGCGCCGGAGTCCGTCGGCGGGATGTTCGTGTACGCCTGCCCCTCGACGGGGTCGCCGCCCTGGATCCGGGTGCCGTCGGGCGCCACCACCGAGGCCGACGCGGCGATGTCCCCGTCGCCCCGGCCGAGGTACGGCTCGAGCATGTCCTCCGTCAGCGGGCGGTCGCCGGCGATGCGGGCATCCACCTGGCGGGCCAGGGCCGCGGCGTCGTCGTCCAGGGCCCGCAGCTCGGTGTCCCGGATCAGCCGCGCTCCGTAGAAGGCGAGCGGGATGCCGAGCAGGACCACCGCGACGGTGACCGCCGCGATGGTCGCCTGCAGCACCCGGCGGCGCACGTCAGGGCCTGCGCGCGCTCAGCGGGGCCCCGACTCGAACCGGAAGCCCATGCCGCGGACCGTCGAGATGTAGCGGGGGTCGTTGGCGTCGTCGCCGAGCTTGCGGCGCAGCCACGACACGTGCATGTCGAGGGTCTTCGTCGAGCCGGTCGGGTCCGAGTCCCAGACCTCGCGCATGAGCTGCTCACGGGAGACCACCGAGCCGGCGTCGCGCACGAGCACCCGCAGCAGCTCGAACTCCTTCGCGGTCAGGTGCAGCTCGCGCTCGGCCTGGAACGCGCGGTGGGCGGCGAGGTCCATGCGGACGTCCTTGGCCGTCAGCTCCTCCTCGTCCGCGCCGTCGGCCTGGCTGCGGCGCAGCAGCGCGCGGACCCGCGCGAGCAGCTCGGCGAGCCGGAAGGGCTTGGTGACGTAGTCGTCCGCCCCGGCGTCCAGCCCGACGACCAGGTCCACCTCGTCCGCGCGCGCCGTGAGCACCAGGACGGGCGTCGCGAGGCCGCGGCCGCGCACCCAGCGCGCGACGTCCAGCCCGTCCATGTCCGGCAGGCCGAGGTCGAGGATGAGCAGATCGGCCAGGGGGACGTTGTCGATCGCGCCTTGACCGGTGCCTTGCACGACGACGTCGTACCCCTCGCGTCCGAGGGCCCGCGCCAACGGTTCGGCAATGGCCGGGTCATCCTCGGCCAACAGGACGCGCGTCATGGGCACATGCTGCCACAGCACCCCAGCGACGGGGCCCGGGGCCTCGCGGGTGCCGGCAGAAGGCCGGGTCCTCGTCCCACGGTCGGACCAGCGGCGACGCCGCGTCGCCCCGGGGGGTGACGGCGGGCACCGAGCGGCGCCCCTACGCTGGACGGGTGCGCTGGTGGGAGCGGGTCGGGGCGTGGGACACCACCCACCGCCTGGCCGTCGACGCCACCGGCGCCTTCTTCATGGGCCTGTTCGCCGTGCCGATCGCCTCCGGGCTCTTCGGCTTCGGACCGAGCGCGGGCCTGCGGCTCTGGTCGCTCGCGATGACCGTGCCGCTCGTCTGGCGCCGTGTCCGGCCGACCGCGTCGGCGATCGCCGTCTTCGCGCTCGCGCTGGCGCACCTGGCCGTCGGGATCCCGCTCATCATCCCGGCCGACCTCTTCGTGCTGGTCTCCCTGTACGCGGTGACGGTGCACGGCCCGCAGTGGGCGTACCGGACGGCGGGCGCGGCGAGCGTCGTCGGCTGCGGCGTGTTCGCCCTCGTCGTCGGGCTGAACTCGTACGGCGCCGTCGACGCGCTCTTCCTCGGCTTCGTCGCCTTCCTCATGTGCGCCACGGTCTTCGCGGTGGCGCTGGTCAGGCGCTCCCGGCGCGTGACGATCGACGCGCTGGTGGACCGCGCGCAGCGGCTCGAGGTGGAGCGCGACCAGCAGGCGCAGATCGCCACCGCGGCGGAACGCGCCCGCATCGCCCGCGAGATGCACGACATCGTCGCCCATTCGCTCACCGCCGTCATCGCGCAGGCCGACGGCGGCCGTTTCATCGCGGCGAAGAATCCGGACAAGGCG
>JAEZZV010000339.1 GCA_023418375.1 Actinomycetes bacterium
CGACGGTGGCGCCGGACGCGACGATCGCGGGGCTCGCGCGGTGGAGCGCGACCGCCATGGCCTGGTGCCGGTCGGTGTGCAGCCGCAACTCCTCCCGGTACCGCGCGACCAGCAGCAGCGCGTAGTCGGTGCCCGCACCGAACACCAGCACGGTGAGGATGCCCGAGCTCTGCGCGTTCACGGTCAGGCCGAAGCGGTCGACGAGCAGGTACACGACCGCCTGCGCGACGGTCAGGGCGACGCCCGCCGACGCGACGGGCAGCAGCCACAGCACCGGGCTGCGGTACGTGAGCAGCAGCATGACGATGACGACGCCGGCGGCCGCGTAGAGGAGCGTCGTCTCGATGCCGTCGAACGCGCCGGAGGAGTCGGCGGCGAACCCGGCCGGGCCTGTGACGTGCACGTCGAGCCCGTCGGGACCGTCCTCGGCGGTCGCGCGGATGTCGTCGACGGAGTCCGCGGCGAGCTCCCACCCGTCGGGTCCGAGGTTCAGCGGGATGATCACCTGCGCCGCCTCACCGTCCTCCGACGGGACGGGGCCGATCACCTCGCCGTCGAGCTCCGTCATCGTCGCGTACTGCGCGGCGTCGGCCTGGACCGCCGCGAGGTCGTCCGGCGTCAGGCCGCCCGCGCGCTCGTAGACGAGCACCGCCGGGATGGTGTCGGCCGACACGAACGTCGAGGCGACGTCGAGCACCTGGGTCGACTCGGCGTCGGGCGGGAGCCAGCTCTTCGCCTCGTTGTTCTGCACGCCGGTCAGGCGACCGGCGAGCGGCCCCAGCAGGGCGACGACGGCGATCCAGAAGGCGATGACCGCGTACTTGGCGTACCGGTGGGTGATCCACCCGGCGGCTGTGGACATGGCGGTTCCCTGGCGAGGAGGCGGGCTGTGGTGGTGTGCTGTCGGCTGCGAGCCGACCGGTGCCTACTCTGCTCCGCCGGGGGGCGCGCTCCCATGGGTACTTCCCCCGAACCCACCCTGATCATCACCGGGTCTGGGGCGGGGCACGGTCAGGGTCGGGCGCCGGCGGCGGTCATCTGTGGTGCGGCGGGTCGTCGGAGCGCACGTGCTCCGCCTGCTGCAGCACGTTGCGGACCATCGCGTCGACGTGCTCGTTCGCGTGGCGGTAGTGGATCGTGACGCCGTCGCGTCGGGCCTGGACGAGGCGGCCCGCGCGCAGCCTGGCGAGGTGCTGGGAGACGGCCGGCACGGGCCGGCCCAGGGCGTCCGCGATGGCACCCACGGACAGCTCGCCGTCGCGCAGCAGGGTCAGGATCGCCAGGCGCGTCCGGTCGGCGAGCAGGCGCAGGACGTCGACGGCCGTGTCGAGGTCGGCGTCGGCGGGCGGCGGGGCGGACGTCTCGGCGGCCATGCTCACGCTCCGATCCTGGGTGCGGTGCGCCGCTGGTGCGCGGCGTGGGGCCACAGCACCGCCGTCAGGACGACGGCGACCGCAGAGACGACGGCCAGGATCACCGCGGCCGCGGACAGGCCCAGCCCGCCGCGCCACCCCGCGAGGGGGTACGTGACCAGCCAGCAGGCGTGCGAGAGCGAGAACTGCGCCGCGAACACCGCGGGCCGGTCGGCCTCGGTCGCGGAGCGCGTGATGATCCGGCCGACGGGCGTCTCGGCCGCCGCCCACCCCGCGCCGACCAGGGCGAACAGCGCGCCGACCAGGACGAGCCCGCCGACGCCCGGCACGGCCAGGGCCGCGGCCACGGCCCCGGTGGCGAGGGTGAGGAGGGTGACGCCGCCGAGCATCAGCGCGCGTTCGGGGAGCGCCTCGAGCGCGCGGGGGAGCAGGACGGCGACGGTGATCGACCCGCCGCCGAGCGCGGCGAGCAGGAGCGCGGCGGTGCCCTCGCCGCCGCCGTACACGGTGCGGGCGACGACGACGTACTGGACCAGCACGTAGGCGCCACCCGCGGCGACGGCGAGGTTGAGCGCGAGGACCGGCCGCAGCGCGGGGGTGTGCACCATGAGGTCGACCCCGCGGCGGACCCGTGCCCGGAAGGGCCGCGGATCGGCGTCGGCCTCGACGGGGGCGCGGCCGAGCGTCGTCCGCAGGACGAGGGCGGCCGAGATCGCGAAGCCGGCGGCCGTGCCCACGAACAGCCCGGAGCTCGGCACGACCAGGAGCAGCAGCGCCGCGAGGAGCGGCGACAGGAGCATCTCCAGGTCCTCGGCCAGGCGGGAGAGCGAGAGCGCCTGGGTGTACCGACGCTCGTCGGGCAGGACCCGCGGCAGCACGCCCTGGTAGGTCGGTGTGTGGACGGCCGAGGCGGCCTGGAGCACGAGGACGAGGACGTACACCTGCCAGGTCGCCGTCACGAACGGCAGCCCGAGCACGACGACGACGCGGACGGCGTCCGCCGCCACCAGCACCACCCGCGGGGGCGCGGCGTGCACGACGGCGGCCGCCACCGGTGCGATGGCCACGTAGGCGACCATCTTGATCGCGAAGACCGTGCCGAGGACGAGGGCGGCGTCGTCGCCGGCGAGGTCGTAGGCGAGGAGGCCGAGCGCGACGGTCGCGAGGCCCGTGCCGGCCAGGGAGATCGCCTGGGCGGTGAACAGGCGTCGGTAGGTCCGGTCGGCGAGGGCACTCAGCACGCATCGATTGTTGCATGGATGCGCGAGTACGCAGATACGGCGCCGGTGTGCGCGTGGACGGCCCGGTGCGGGGTGCGCGGCGGGCGTCGCGCCGGTGCTCCCGGCCGGGCCAGGAATGCGCCGCGCCCCATCGGTCTTGATCATTTCCGGTGATCGTCGCGATCGTTTCGGTGCGGACCCGGCACGGTGCGGGTGGGAACGCGTTCGTGTGCCGCGTTTTCCTTCGTTTCGGGCCCAATCCGCCGATGAGCAGCGCACATGCCCGACGTGTGCCGACGACGTGTGTCGCACACTCCCGCCGGGTCCCTGACAGAGAGGTCCAGGATGAAGGCGCTCGTCGTTTTCGAGTCCGCGTCGCTCCCCACCAAGATGATCGCGGCGATGGTCAGCAAGGGCATCGAGGAGTTCGGCCAGGTCCAGCGCAGCGACGTCGCCACGGCCCCGGCCTCGATCCCGAACGACCTGGACCTTCTCGTCGTCGGCACGGCCGGCGGCGACGGCCAGAAGGCCCTCATGAAGTGGCTCGACGCCGTGCGCGTCCCGCTCGGCTGCTCGGGCGCCGCTTTCGATACGCGCGTCAAGAAGCCGCTCATCGGTGACACCGCGTCGCGCACCATCGAGAAGCGGCTCGGACAGATCGGGCTGCGCGTCACGACACCCGCCGAGGGATTCATGGTCGAGGCCGGCACCAGCAACCTCGTCGCGGGGGAGACGGTGCGCGCGGTCCGCTGGGGCAACACCGTCGGGGCGCCGTTCAAGAACCGGTAGGCGGTTCGGGAACCGGTACGCGCATTCACAGGCTCCGCACATCGCGAAAGACCCCACACCGCTCGCGCGTCTCGTGCAGGATGACGGGACCCGGGACGTCGGCGACGGCCGCGCGCCGTCCTCCCGTGCCGAAGACGACGAGGGGGCCGCGTGGCGCGCAGGGCTGGTGGGACCGGTGGTGCGTTCGGGCTCGTGCTCCTCGTGATGGCGACGGGCTGCAGCCAGGGGGCGGAGCCGGAGGAGGGCGTCGTCGAACCAGGCCCGGCCGAGGCGTACCTCGAGGCGGCCCTGGGCTTCTCGGCGGACGATGCCGCGGAGGCCGCCGTGCGCCAGGAGGAGGCCGTTGCCGCCTGCATGGCCGAGCAGGGCTTCGAGTACGTCCCCGACACCTCGGGCTACCAGTTCATCGACCCGGCGGTCATTGATCCGCCGCCGGGCACCAGGGCCTTCGCCGAGCAGTTCGGCTACGGGTTCGCCGCCGCCCCCGAGGGCATGCGCGCCGAGTCCACGGGTGCCAACCCCAACGACGCGATCATGGGCGCGCTGAGTCCCGACGCGCTCGAGGCCTACACCCGCGCCCTCTGGGGCGACGACGCCTTCGACGACACCTCCGGCGGTGGCGTGGAGCTCGGCGGCTGCGTCCGGGAGGCGCGGAACCAGGTCTGGGGAGACCGGGAGACGGACCACGTGCGCGCGGGCCTCGAGGACGAGATCGCGCGGATCGATTCCGAGGTCGCGCCGACGGACCCGCTGGTCATGGCCGCGGCCGGCGAGTGGTCCGAGTGCATGGCCGACGCCGGGCACCCCGGCTACGCCTCGCCGCCCGACGCCGAGCGGGTGGCCTGGGACGCGTGGATCGCCTTCAACGAGGGCATCGCAGCCGACCCGACGCTCGGCGCCGTCGGGCCCACGGGCGGCATCGCGGGCGAGGGGGACCTCGCCACCCGCGAGGCCTCGCTGGCGACCGCCGACTGGGACTGCCGGGCCGAGACCGACTACGACGCCGTCTGGAGCGCGGCCCGCGACCGCCTCCAGCAGGAGTACGTCGACGCCCACCGGGCGGAGCTCGATGCCTGGGTCGAGTCGTTGTCGTGAGGCCGTGACGTCACGGGCCGCGACGACGTCACAGACGGGGCTCCACGCCGTCCCCGGGTCGTGGGCCGGGCGCGCCCCCCCGCTGGCCGGACCGGCCCCCTCCTACGGGAGGACGTAGTAGGCGATGCCCTCGTAGTTCCAGTTCGGGTCGTGCAGGCGGAGCTGAGCGGCCTCGGCGGCATTCGCGGTGAAGAAGTGCTTGCCGAATCCGGGGCTCCAGAACCGATACAGGGCCGTCGACCCGACGACCTTCGAGGTCGTGGCGCAGTAGGAGACCCCCTCGTACGACCAGTTGGGGTCGGTGCCGCGGATGTCGTCGGCCTCCGCCTGGCTCGCGGTGTAGAAGTGGCTCTGGAAGCGCTGGGAGTAGAAGCGATGCACCGCCGTGGCGCCAGGGCACTCGTCCCCGCTGGGTGCGTAGGCCGCGAAGGCGCGACCTTCGTCGATCCAGTTCCGGTCGACGGCGCGGATGTGCGCGGCCTCCGCCTCGTTCGTCGTGAAGAAGTGCGCGTTGTCGAACCGGGGGCTCCAGAAGCGCCAGACCGCCACCACGCCCAGGCCGTTCGGAGGTTGGGCGACCGGCCGCGACGGAAGCCGCTCGCAGGCGAGGCCGTCACGGTCCTCGTCGAGACCGTCAGGGTCGCCCGGGAAGGCGATGAGGTGTTCCCGCGCCTCCTCCCGGTACTCGAAGTCGCTGCAGTCGAGATCGAAACCGAGACTGGCGGAAGCTGCGGAGAGCGCGGTGGCGGACAGGACGACCGCGACGACGCCGACGGCCATGCTACGTACGAGCTGGTGCACAAGATCCTCCACCGGTGATTGCCGAGAGGGTCACTGTAGGGGCCGAGGATCGCGGCGGCCGGGTCGGCAGCGTCACGCTCGCGATCTCGGCTGCGTACCGCCGCCCACCCGTCCGGCGCCCCAGTGTCCAGGCGCCCGTCCCGCCGCCGCCCCGCGGCTGGCGAGCCCGCGCCCGCCGACGACGAAGGGTCCGCCACCCACGTCAGGGCGCGGCAGGATCGGTCTGGAGACGAACTGCTACCGACACTGCTACCCGCCTGGACCTGGTCGACGGTCTCGCCCTCCGACGCCGGCGCGGATCGGACGCGGACGGCTCAGCTGCAGAGGAGGCCCCTCACGGCCGAGAGGCTCCCGATGGACTCGCCCTCGGGGTCCAGGAGCCACACCCAGCTGAAGTCCCCTCCGCCATTCGTCGACTCCGAGTGCTCGATCTCGACCTCGACCCCGAGGTCGTCCGCGGCCGCCCGGACCTCGCTCGAGTTGATGAGCTCGTACCCGTCGAAGTCGGCGACCGCAGCGAGCTCGCGCAGCACCTCCTCGCACGCGAGCTGGGCCGCCTCGGCCTCCTCGGCGCGCTGCTCCGGGGTGGGGGCAAACAGCATGAAGCCGCCGGCGATCAGGAGGATCACCGCTCCGATGAACGACCCGATGGCCTGGACCGTGAAGCCCGCGCTCGACGGTTTCACGGCGTCGGGGTTCTCGTAGGCCCAGGCCTGCGTGGCCCGCCAGGCGCGCCGCGGCCTGAAGGCGTAGTAGAAGCCCCACGCTGCCATGAGCAGCGCCACGACCCCCCAGAGCCGCATCCGCCGAGCCCCCTGCCGTCGCCTCGGAATGGACCTCCGCACCGACGGGGACGACTCCGGAGGCGTCCCGCGACGGCTGGGACCGCACGCTACTGGAAGGTTCGGGCGCCCGTGACGCCAACCGACGACGAAGGGCCCGCCACCCACATTTCTGCAGGTCACGGGCCCTTCGCTGTGCTTCCGAGAGCGGAGGATGGGGGATTCGAACCCCCGAGGGTGTTACCCCAACACGCTTTCCAAGCGTGCGCCATAGGCCACTAGGCGAATCCTCCCGGCCGACAGATCGTATCGGACGCGCGGCACCGGTCGCGCCTCACCCGGGCGGGCGGCACCCGCCCGCGCCGCGGCCGGGGCTCAGGGTGCGAGCGTCATCGCCGCGGCGGTCACCAGGACGTTCGAGGCGGAGTGGATCGCCATGGGGGCGAGCACGCTGCGCGTTCGCTGGAACGCGACGCCCTGCACCACCCCCAGGACGAACGAGTACGCCACCTGGGCCGGGTCTGCGGTCATGGCGCCGCCGGAGATCGTGACGTGTGCGAATGCGAAGAGTGCTCCTGCGACGACGGTCTCGAGCGTCACGTTCCCCCGGCATGCCAGGGGCGTCGGCCGGAGCGCCGCGAGGACGGCGATCGGCAGAGCCCGGAACGCCAGCTCCTCCGCAGGGCCGGAGAGCACCAGCTGGAAGCCGAGGTACCCGGCTCGGGCGGCGCCGTCGTCGGGCACCGCGACGCTTGCCCCCAGGTCGAGCAGGTGCGCGAGCCCGTAGTACGCCAGGAGGTAGGCCGCCAGGACGGCCGTCACCACGGCCACGAACTGCGCGCCGAGCCGCAGGTCACCGAGCCGGAGGCCGACGTCGAGGCGCCGCCGCAGCGCGAGCAGCAGAGCCAGCGTCAGTGCGCCCTGGACGAGGTGGTGCACGCTCAGCGCGGCCCACCACCCGCCAGGGTCGACGCCGGAGGCGTCCGTGGCCCGCGCGACCACGTCGCCGGCGGCGCTGAGGGAGCGCTGGACGACGAGCAGCCCGAGCACGGCCGCGACGTAGGCGTACCAGCGGGCCGGACGAGTCGGCCGGTCGCGGGGGTCGGCGAGCCCGTCCGGGGTGGCCGCCGTCGGCTCGCGAACGCCCGAGTCCTCGCGCACCGTACTCCTCGTGCTGCCCGGCCGGGCGATCCGGCCCTCGCGGATCCTAGTGCCGCAGCGGTCGATCCAGTGGGGCGTCCGGCGGCGGGGCCGTCGCCGTCGGATCCCGGGCGGCCCTCGGTAGCCTGGCGGGCGTGACGACGATCCTGCCCTTCGAGGGCCGCACCCCCGAGGTCCACGAGACCGCCTGGCTCGCGCCCACCGCCACGCTGATCGGCAAGGTCCGCGTCGAGGCCGACGCGAGCGTCTGGTTCGGCGCCGTCCTGCGCGGCGACATCGACGAGATCGTGCTCGGCCCCGGCGCCAACCTGCAGGACAACGTCGTCGTGCACACCGAGCTCGGCTCGCCGGCGGTCATCGGCGCGAACGTGAGCGTGGGGCACGGCGCGGTCGTGCACGGCTGCACGGTCGAGGACGGCTGCCTCATCGGGATGAACGCCACGGTGCTGACGGGCGCCGTCGTCGGGCGTGACTCGCTGGTCGCCGGGGGCGCCGTCGTGCTCGAGGGGGCGGTTATCCCGCCGCGGTCGCTGGTGGCGGGCGTGCCCGGCAAGGTGCGCCGCGAGCTGACCGACGACGAGGTCGCGGCCCTGCACGGCAACTCCGCCCGCTACGTCACGCGCGCCAAGGTCTACGCCGCCGAGGCGGCCGCCCGCGCGGACGGCTGATCACCTGCCTGTCGGCCCCGCCGACGACCGACCGCCGTTCGCCGGGTTCCTCCCGAGAGGTCCCGCCGGGCCGCCCACGGGATTCTACCGGAGCCTCGGACGTACGAAGGTCCTGGTCAACGCCATGATCGCCCTCCCTACCGTGGATGACCGGCCGAGATCCGGCCGGTACATCGACCCGGCACGGATCGGGCCGCGAGCAGGGCAGCTCGCCGCACCGCCGTGCCAGGAGGAGGTACCTCGTGACCACGGAGAAGAAGGTCGCCATCGTCACCGGCGCCTACGGCGGCATCGGGCAGGCCACCGCGATCCGGCTCGCGGCTGACGGCTGGGCCGTCGTCGCCGCGGACATCCAGGGCGCGGACGACACCGTCGCGACGATCACGGCCGACGGCGGCATCGCCGTCAATGAGCGTCTCGACGTGAGCACACCGGCCGAGTGGGCGGCCCTGATGACCCGCGTGACCGAGCGGTTCGGCGGCGTGGACGCGCTCGCCTCGGTGGCCGGCGTCGTGAACCGGTGGAGCGCCGACACGGTCGTCGACCTCACCGAGGAGGCCTGGGACAAGGTGCTCGGCGTCGACGCCAAGGGCGTCTGGCTCGGCATGCAGGCTGTGATCCCCAGCATGATCGCGCGCGGCGGCGGCCGGATCGTCAACGTGTCGTCGCTCGCCGCGCACCGCGGCCTGCAGGGCCTCGCGTCCTACACCGCGGCCAAGGGCGCCGTCGAGGCGCTCACCCGTCAGGCGGCCGTCGAGTACGGGCGCAAGGGCATCCTGGTGAACTCGGTGGCGCCGGGCACGATCGAGACCACGATCAACGCCGCGACCCTCGCCGACCCGGTGGCCGGCGCCGCCAGCCGCGCCACGACGACGATCGGCCGCTGGGGCCAGCCGGCGGAGCTCGCCGCCGGCATCGCGTTCCTCGTCAACGAGGGCTCGTTCGTCTCCGGCCAGTGCTTCGTCATCGACGGTGGCTGGGAGATCGCCGGCGGCGTGGAGTACGGCGACTCGCGCACGATGTGACGCGCACGCCCTGATCCGCCCGGGTGCTCCTGCCGGCCCGACGCCGGTGGGGGCACCCGCAGGTCGGGCGCCGGGCCCCGGGGGCGGTCAGCTGATGACGGCCGTGGACGCCGCGACCGTCGATGCGGTGACGGCCGCCATCACGGCGGCGTTCGCGGCGGCGATCGCCCGGCGCACCGCGTCGCCGCCGAGGTTGCCGGCCGACAGGGCCTTGGCGCGCTCGCGCAGCTGGCGTGCGCTCATGCCGTCCGCGGCGAACTGCTTGGGCACCTGGTCGACGGCGTGCAGCAGGGACACCAGCGTCACCTCGCGGTCCGTCGGCTGCCGCCCGACCACGACGACGTCCCACAGCGCCGAGCGCACCTGGGCCTCGTGCCGCGCGTCGGCGGCGGGCCAGACGCGCGTCGGGAAGATGCCGAAGACCCGGCCCTCCTCGGCGTGCAGGATGCCGCGCTGCGCGAGGCGCTGGCGCAGCGTGTCCGCGAGGCCCTTGCCGAGGGTGCCGAGCAGCGCCTGCGCGCCGTGCGGCTGGCCCTTCGCGACGATCCGGCCGAGCGCGTCGTCGAGCAGGGGGTCGCCGAGCGGTGTCGAGTCGGCCACCGCGACGCGCGTCCCACTGCCCCAGCGGCCGTCGTCCGTGACGGCGACGCGGCCGGCGAGCGCGAGCTCGACCAGCACGGCGCCCGCGAGCGCGAACGTCAGGCTCTGTGGTGCGACGACCGGCTTGCCGGATGCGTCGTCGGTGAGCAGGAGCAGCAGGTCCTCGGCGATGAGCACGGGGTCCACCGTAGGCAATCGAGCGCCGCGCGGGGTGCATTCCGGTGACGCATTTCGGCAGGCGGGCGCAGGCTGGGGCGGAGCCGGGGCTACGAAGACCCGGCCCCCCCGTGCTGCGTCCGCATGGTGAGACGACGCGCGGAACGATTCGGTGTGCACGCACGCCCGGCCCCACCATGGGCGCCATGACCTGCCCGAGCATCCGCCACACCGTCGCCACGGCCGCCTGCGCCGACGCGATGATGTGCTGCCGAATGCTGTGGCGGGCCGCCGAGAGCATCTGAGCACCGCCGCTCCGACCTCGGCCGCCCGGCCGTCAGCCGCCGGGCAGACCCGCCACTTCCGTTGCACGCTGGTGCTTCCGCGCCGTCGCGTCGCCCCGACGCCGGCACTCGCCCTGACCAGCCCGAGCGTGCCGCGCGCCGCTGACCCGCGCTCCCCCCGTACTGACGTGCCGCGCCCTGACCGGGCCGGCGACGACCGAAGGACAGAGCCATGAGCAGCACGACCCGCATCACCCGCACCACCCGTTCCCTGCGCACCCTGCGCGCCGGCGCCGTCGTCGCCGGTCTCGCCCTCGCCCTGACGGCCTGCTCGGCCGACGCCGACGACTCCGGGGACACCACCGGCGCCACGGACGACGCCACCGAGGAGACCGCGCAGACCGAGCCCGTCGTGGTTGGCGTCGTCGGCGCCAGCGAGGACCACTGGCGGATCTTCGAGGAGAAGGCCACCGAGGCCGGGATCCCGGTCGAGATCGTCGACTTCACCGAGTACACGCTCCCCAACCCGGCGCTGACCGAGGGCGAGCTGGACCTCAACCAGTTCCAGCACATCCTGTACCTCGCCCAGTACAACGTGGAGGCCGGTGAGGACCTCGTGCCGGTCGGCGCGACGGCCGTCTACCCGCTCGGCCTGTACTCGCGCGAGTACACGTCGGTCGACGACATCCCCGAGGGCGCCGAGATCGCCGTCCCGAACGACCCGACCAACCTCGCCCGGGCCCTGCTCGTGCTCCAGGACGCGGGCCTGATCGCCCTGCGCGACGGCGGCTCGGCGTTCTCGACGGAGGCGGACGTCCTCGCCGACTCCTCGCGCGTGACCGTCACCCCCGTGGACGCGCAGCAGACGGCGCTGGCGCTCGACTCGGTCGCGGCGTCGATCATCAACAACGACTTCCTCGCCGACGCCGGCATCGACCCCGAGTCCGTGCTCTACGCGGACGACGCCGGCTCCGACGCCGCCCGCCCGTACATCAACATCTGGGCGGCCCGGGCCGAGGACGCCGACAACCCCCTGTTCGCGCAGCTCGTCGAGATCTACGAGGACGAGGAGGTGCAGGCCGCGCTCCAGGAGGCGTCCGGCGGCACCGCGGTCCTCGCGAACCAGACGCCCGACGAGCTCGCCGAGATCCTCGCCGAGGTCGAAGAGGACGCCCGCAACCGCTGACCAGCGACGCCGCCCGGCGGTCCGCGCGTCACCTCCCGGCACGACGCGGGGACCCCGGGCCGGCCGCCCGGACAAGGACCCCCATGAGCACCGCCACCGCGACCACCGCACCCTCGGCGACCGACGACGCCCCCGCCATCAGCTTCGCGGGCGTCACCAAGGACTTCCCGACGCCCGGTGGCTCCGTGCGCGCCGTCGACGACGTCACCCTCGACATCACTCCGGGGGAGGTGTTCGGCGTCATCGGGTACTCGGGCGCGGGGAAGTCCACGCTCGTGCGGCTGGTCAACGCGCTCGAGCCCGCCACCAGCGGGAGCGTCCGCGTGCACGGCCGCGAGATCACCGGCCTGCGCGAGACCGAGCTGCGCAGCGTGCGCGCCGGCATCGGCATGATCTTCCAGCAGTTCAACCTGCTCTCCTCGCGCACGGTCGCGGGGAACGTCGCGTACCCGCTCGCGGTCGCGAAGTGGTCCCGCGACGAGCGGCGGACGCGGGTGGCGGAGCTGCTCGACTTCGTCGGGCTCGCCGACAAGGCCCGCGCCTACCCGTCGCAGCTGTCCGGCGGGCAGAAGCAGCGCGTCGGCATCGCCCGGGCGCTCGCCGCCCGCCCGCGCATCCTGCTCGCCGACGAGGCGACCTCCGCGCTCGACCCCGAGACGACGCAGGACGTGCTCGACCTGCTCCGCCGGGTCAACCGCGAGCTCGGCGTGACGGTCGTGGTCATCACGCACGAGATGGAGGTCGTGAAGTACCTGTGCGACCGCGTGGCGGTGATGGAGCACGGCAAGGTCGTCGAGCACGGCGACGTGTACTCGGTGTTCGCGCGGCCGAAGCACCCGGCGACCCGGCGGTTCGTGGGGACGTCGCTGCGCGACCGGCCCAGCCCGTCGGCGCTCGAGCGGCTGCGGCACCGGCACCCCGGCCGCATCGTCACGGTCGCGGTCCGCGAGGACGGCGCCTCGTCGACCGACCTGACGCGGGCCCTGCGCGAGCACCCCGTCGACGGGACGATCGTCTACGGCGGCATCACCGAGATCGCCGAGCGCCCGTACGGCTCGCTCACCCTCGAGCTCACGGGCACCGACGACGCGATCGAGACGTTCCTCGCCGACCTCGGCCGCACCACGACGGTGCTCGACCTCGGCACCGCCGAGGCCCCCTTGTCCGACCCCGACGCCGTCGGGCCGCGCGCCACGGGAGGTGCCCGATGAACGAGGGGACCGACTGGGACTACCTCCTCCCGCTGCTGACGGAGGCGCTCACCGACACCGCCGTCATGGTCGGCACGGCGCTCGCGGTCGCGGCCGTCGTCGGGCTGGCGCTCGGCATCGGGCTGTACGTGACCCGGCGCGGTGGCCTGCGCGGCAACCGCGTCGTCTTCACCACCGAGAACGCGCTGATCAACCTCGTCCGGCCGATCCCGTTCGTCATCTTCGTGACCGCCATCGCGCCGGTCACGATCGCCCTCGGCGGCTCCCGGATCGGCCGCGAGGCCGCGATCCTGCCGATGGGGGTCATGGCGTCGGTCGCGTTCGCGCGCCTGGTCGAGCAGACGCTCGTCGCCCTCGACCCCGGCGTCGTGGAGGCCGCGCGCGCGATGGGCGCCTCCCGGTGGCGCATCGTGTGGTCAGTCCTCATCCCCGAGGCGCTCGGGCCGCTCATCCTCGCGTTCACCTTCCTCGTGGTCGCGGTGATCGACATGTCGGCCGTCGTCGGCATCGTCGGTGCGGGCGGGCTCGGCGACTTCGCCATCCGGCACGGCTACCAGCGCTTCAACTGGGAGGTCGCCTGGGTCACGGTCGGCCTCATCGTCGTGCTCGTGCAGGTGGTGCAGCTCGCCGGCAACGTGCTCGCCCGCAGGGCCCTGCGCCGCTGACGGCGCAGGCGCCCCGGCGCCGGTCACGCACCGGCCGGCAGCGCGTTCGAGGTGGTCCAGATGGGCCCGATCACCACGGGCTGACGGCCTGCGTTACGCTGGTGGCGACCCCTCGTGCGGCGTCATCTCGCTGAACCCCCCCAGGGCCGGAAGGCAGCAAGGGCAGGCGGGCTCTGACGGGTGTGCGAGGGGTCGCTGCATGTCCCCTCCCGGGCGGACGCGCGGTCCTGCCCCGGTGGGACCGCGGCGGGCGCAGGACGGTCCCGCGTGCTGATGCGGCCCGCGCCCCGCCGCGGGAAGGCTCGAGGTCATGAGCCTCACCTGGACCGACGCCGCCCACCAGCCCGTGCCCGCCCGGCCCCCGCGACCGACGCCGCAGGTGCGCCTGTCCGCGCGTGGCCTCGTCAAGCAGTTCGGGGCGACCGTCGCCCTGGCCGGTGTGGACGTGGACCTGGCCGACGGCGAGTCGCTCGCGGTGATGGGGCCGTCCGGCTCCGGCAAGTCCACGCTGCTGCACTGCCTGGCGGGCATCCTGCCGCCCGACCACGGGACCGTCGCGCTGCGTGGCCGCGAGGTCGCCGCGCTCAGCGACCGAGAGCGGTCGATGCTGCGGCGGCGGCACTACGGCTTCGTCTTCCAGTTCGGGCAGCTGCTCGGCGAGCTGTCGGCGGCGGAGAACGTGGCGCTGCCCGCGATGCTGCTCGGCACGTCACGCAAGGAGGCCACCGAGCGCGCCCATCAGTGGCTGGCGTCCCTCGGCCTGGCGGGCATGGAGGGCCGTCGGCCCGGCGAGCTGTCCGGCGGTCAGGCGCAGCGGGTCGCGGTGGCCCGCGCGCTCATCACCGGGCCCGACGTCGTCTTCGCCGACGAGCCGACCGGCGCGCTGGACCAGGCGACCGGCGCCGACGTCATGCGCGTGCTGACCGAGGCGACCCGGGCGGCCGGTGCGTCCCTGGTGGTCGTGACCCACGACGAGTCCGTCGCGGCGTGGTGCTCGCGGCGCGTGGTGATCGTCGACGGCCGCGAGGTCGCGCACACGCAGGCCGGTGCCCGGTGAAGGCGGTCCTCGCGCTCGCGCCGCGGCTCCAGCGCTCGGGCGGCAGCACGACGACGGTGCTGTCCGTGGTCGCCTTCGCGGTCACGACCGCGTTCGGCCTGTCGGTCCTCGGCGGCCTGCTCGGGTTCATCGGCAGGGTCGACGACCCGCCGCAGGCCCTGGTCTCCGACGGGACCTCGGCGAGGGAGACCGCCGAGGTGTACGTCGTGCTCGCCGCGATCGCCGTCGTCCTGCTGGTCGTCCCGCTGGTGTCGCTCGCGGGTGCCGCCGCCCGGATGGGCGTGAGCCGGCGCGACGCGCGGCTGGCCACCCTGCGGCTGCTCGGCGTCACCGCGCGCGAGGTGCGCCTGGTCACGGCCGTCGAGACGGCGGCGCAGGGCCTGGCCGGGGCGGTGCTCGGGATCGCGGGCTACGGCCTGCTGCTGCCCGTCTGGACCCGGATCTCGTTCCAGGGCCGGCCGTTCTCCACGGGCGAGCTCTGGGTCGGTTTCTCCGGTCTCGCCGGCGCGCTCGTCGTCGTGCCGCTGGTCGCCGCGCTGAGCGCGCTGGTCTCGCTGCGCCGGGTCGTCGTGTCGCCGCTGGGCGTGGCCCGCCACCAGACGCCGCCCGCCCTGAGCTGGCTGCGCTCGTTGGCCCTGCTGGCCGCGATCGGCGCGTTCGGGATCGTGGTCGGCGGCGCCGGCGGGATGCCGGCGATGATCGCGATCGCGCTGCTGATCGGCATGCTCGGCACGGTGTTCGCGACGCTCAACCTCGTCGGTCCGTGGATCGTGTCGGTGGTCGGCCGGGTGATGGCGGCCCTGGCCCGGACGCCCGCGACCCTGCTCGCCGCGCGTCGGCTCACCGACGACCCGCGGGCGGTGTGGCGCGCCGTCGGTGGCCTCGGGCTGGCCGCGTTCGTCGCCGGCTGCCTGTCCGTCCTGCCGATGCTCGGCGGGCCCGACGAGGACCCGTCGGCCGCGCTCGTCACGCGCGACGTCGTCACCGGGGGCGTGCTCACGCTCGCGATCGCGTTCGCCGTCGCCGCGGTGTCGGCGGGCATCATGCAGGCGTCGAGCGTGCTCGACCGCAAGCGCGAGTACGCGCTCCAGCGGCTCGCGGGCGTGCCCGTCGAGCTCTTCGACTCCGCGCGGCGGCGGGAGGTGCTGGCGCCGCTGGTGCTCGTCGCAGCGACGTCGAGCGGCGTGGCGCTCCTGCTCGTGGCGCTCGTCGTCGGGGTGTCCGGTGCGACGAACCTGTCCGGCCTCGTGCTGGTCCTGTCGTTCCTGGCGGGCGGCGTCGTGCTCATGCTCGCCGCGACGGAGACCAGCCGGCCCCTGCTGCGGTCGGTGCTGCGTGAGACGGTCGTCCGGGCGGACTGACCGGGCGGCAGGCGCCGGTCAGTTCATCTGGTCGTTGCTCACGCGCCAGGTGTCGCCGGTCCGGACCACCGTGAAGTAGCCGCTCCCGCCCTGGGTGGGGTCGCTGGTCACGACGAACTGGATCGGCACCTCGGCCGTGTCGCCGGACACGTCCGCCTCGCCGACGACGAAGGACATGCCGACCTCGTCCATCCACGCCTGGTTCCCGGCGATCTCCTCGCAGCTGAGGTTCATGGTGCGGAAGTAGCCGCCGGTGCTCGCGGCCTGGACGGCGTCGCAGTCGCCCTCGTACATGGCGTCGGTGAGCCGCACGACGGCGTCCCGGGCGTCGGCCGCGGCGTCGGCGCCGGTCTCGTTCTCGCGCACCGCGGACGCCGCGAAGGCGCCGGCGATCGCCACGAGCGAGACGACGACGACCGTCGGCACCACCCAGCCACCTCCGGCGGGCGCGGTCGGCGGCAGGGGCACGAACGGCGTCGTCGGCTGCGCGGCGGGCTGGCCGTAGGGCGGCTGCTGACCGTAGGGCGCCGGGGCCTGCTGGCCGTACGGCTGCTGCGGGTACGGCTGCTGCGGCGCCTGCCACGGACCGGGCGCGGGCGGGTCGTTCGGCGACGGGGGCGGCGGCGGGAAGGTCACGCGCCGCATCCTGCCGCACGGGGGCGCCGCCGTGCGGCACCCTCGGAGGGTGATCCGTCGGGGAATCGCGGCGGGCCGCCCCGGGTTGGCGCGGAGGTGGGCCGTCCCGCCGGGGCCGGCACCGAGACGAGGAGCGATCGCATGACCACGTACGCCGTCACCGGGTCGACCGGCCCGTTCGGCCGCACTGCCATCGAGACCCTGCTCAGCCGCGGCGTGGCGCCGTCGGACGTGGTGGCGATCGCCCGCACGCCCGCGAAGACCGCCGAGCTCGCGGCGCGGGGCGTCCAGGTGCGCGAGGGCGACTACGACCGGCCGGACACGCTGGGCCCCGCGCTCGACGGCGTCGACCGGCTCCTGCTGGTCTCGGGCTCGGAGCTCGGCAACCGGGTGGCGCAGCACTCGGCGGTGATCGACGCCGCAGCGGCCGCGGGTGTCGGGCGGCTGGTCTACACCTCGGTGACCCACGCCGACGGCAGCCACCTGCTGGCGGGCGAGCACCGCGGCACCGAGCTCGCGCTCGAGGCCTCCGGCCTGGCGTTCTCCGTCCTGCGGAACGCGCTCTACCTGGGCGTCTTCACCAGTCGCCTGGACCAGGCGGTGGCGACCGGCGCCGTCGTGCACGCGGCGGGCGACGGCCGGGTGGCCTCCGCGACCCGCGCCGACCTCGCCGAGGCCGCAGCCCTGGCCCTGCTGCACGACGACGGACCGTCCTCGGTCCGCGAGCTCGCCGGCGAGCCGTTCACCTACGCGGAGCTGGCGGCCGCGTTCGCGGAGGTCTCGGGCGCTCCCGTCGAGGCGCGCGCGGTGTCGGCCGACGAGCTCGCCGGCATCCTCGCCGCCGCCGGGCTGGACGCGGGAACAGCGGGGTTCGTCGTCGGGCTGGACCAGGCGATCGGCGCGGGAGAGTTCGACGTCACGTCCCCCGACCTGGTGGACCTGCTCGGCCGCGGGCCGGTCACGCTGGCGCAGGCGCTGCGGGCCTAGCCCTCGCCCTCGAACCCGATCAGCCACAGGAGGCCGAACCGGTCGACGACCTGCCCGTCGGACGCTCCCCAGGGGCGCTCGGCGAGGTCGTCGACCACGCGGCCGCCGTCGGCCAGGCGCGCGAACCAGGCGCGCAGCGTGGGCGCCGGGGCCGCGCCGAGGAGCGACAGGTGCAGCCCCTCGGCGCGGAACGGCGCCTCGTCGCCGGTCACGTCCGCCGCGAAGAGCGACACGGGCCCGTCGACGAGGTACCCGTGGGCGATCGCGTCGGCCGCTCCGTCGGTCCGCCCGAACTCGGCGAGCGTGTGGAGCTGCGCGCGGCCGCCGAAGACGTCGGCGTAGTACGTCAGGGCCTCGCGGGCGGTGCCGGGCAGGTGCAGGTAGGGCGTCGGCTGGGCCATCCAGGGATGGTAACCACGGGTCCGGCCGGTGGTGGGCGCGGGGCTTGATCGGACGCCGAGGCTCTCCGTGGTGGATCCCTCCCGGAAAGCGGGACGGATCCACCACACGTCGGGCGGCGCCGGACCTCGGGAATCGGCTGGCTCCGGCGCGGGCCGAGCCACGACACTGGGTGATCATGGACGTGGCGGAGGCCCTCGGGCTCGGGGCACTGGTCGGTCTCGGGGTGGCGATGCCGCTCGGCGCGATCGGGGTCCTGCTGCTCCAGACGGGCGTCCGGCGCGGGTTCCGGGTGGCAGCCGCGGGCGGGCTCGGCGTCGCGACGGTCGACCTGGTCTACGCCGTCGTCGCCGTGCTGGCGGGTGCCGCGGTGGCAGGCGCGCTGGAGGGCCACGAGCGCCCGGTGCGGATGGCGAGCGCGCTCGTCCTCGGGGCGGTCGCCGCGGTGGGGGTCGCGAGGTGGTGGCG
>JAEZZV010000343.1 GCA_023418375.1 Actinomycetes bacterium
GCGCCGGGGGCCACCGGCGCCACGGGAGGGACGTCGGCGAGCCTGGCACGCAGGCCCCCCGCCCGACGGCGGGCGTCGCGGACGGACAGCGGCAGCGGCTGCCAGCCGGCCCAGCGGCCCAGCTCGACGATCGGCGGTGCCGCACTGGCGGAGGCCAGCATCTCCTCGGGGAGACCGTCCGCGACCGTGCCGTCGGGCTGGACGCAGACCACGTGGTCCGCGTACTGGACGACGCGCTCGAGACGGTGCTCGGCGATGACCACCGTCAGGCCCAGGTCGTGCACCAGGCGGGTGAGCGCGGCAAGGACCTCCTCGGCGGCCCCGGGGTCCAGTGCCGACGTCGGCTCGTCCAGGAGCAGGATGCGTGGGTGCGGCGTGAGCACGGCGCCGATGGCGACGCGCTGCTGCTCGCCACCGGAGAGGTCGGCCAGCGCCCGGGAGCGGAGCGCGGTGAGGCCGAGCAGGTCCAGGACCTCCTCGACCCGCGTGCGCATCGTCGGTGGCGCCACGCCGAGCTGCTCCATCGCGTAGGCGAGCTCGTCCTCGACGGTGCCGGTGACGAACCCGGCCGCCGGGTCCTGTCCCACGACGCCGACGACGTCGGCCAGGTCGCGGGGGAGGTGGTCGCGCGTCTCCCGGCCCCCGACGAGGATGCGGCCCGTCACCGCGCCGCCCGTGAAGTGCGGCACGAGACCGCACGCCGCGCGCAGCAGCGTCGACTTCCCGGACCCGGTGGGACCGACGACGAGGCACAGCTCGCCCTCCGGGACAGCCAGCGTCACGTCGCGCACCGCCGGCGTGGTCGCCCCGGGGTAGGTGACGCTGACGTCGTCGAAACGCAGGGCCGTCATCGCGCGACCTCTTCCAGGACGGGGGACGGGAGGCGGGCGCGCCGCCGCTCGGCGGCGGGGAGCAGGGCGGGCAGTGCGGCGACGACGAAGGCAGCGGCGGGCACGGCGACCGACCTCATGGTGCCGTCGGCGAACGACGGACCGAGGATGAGCAGGCCGGCCGCGACGACGCCGGCGGCCGTCGTCCGTGTCTCGAGCGCACCCCACGGGTCGGGCCTGTAGCGCGTGTGGCGCACCTGACGTCCCGCGAGCACGGCGACAGCCACGCCGACGCCGGTGCCCACACCGAGCATGAGCCCGCCTCCCCAGCCGGGGCCGCCCGCGAGCAGCCCGTACGTGCCGAGCGCCAGCGCGACGAGGGCGAGCCCGAGGAGCAGGCCGTACCGGTGGCTCCGCCGGCCCGCTCCCGCGCGGGCGAAGCCGCGGGTGTCCATCGACGCGGCGAGGGCGATCGACCGGTCCAGTGCGTCGGTCAGCACGGGCATGGCGGTCGCCCGCACGGCGCGCCAGCCCCGCTCGGGCGTGCCGCGCAGCCGCTGGGCCCGCCGCACCGTCGCCGCCGCGGTGACGAGCTGGGGCGTGACGCTCACGGCGATCACGACCGCCGTGCCGAGGTGGTGCATCGCCGCCGGCAGGCTCCGGAGCACCCGCCGCGGGTCGGCCAGCGCGGAGGCCGCCCCGAAGCAGATGACGAGCGCCGCCAGCTGGAGCCCCGCCGTGGCGGCCGTCGCGAGACCCGTGGTGGTGACCGGGCCCAGCAGCTGCACGCCCACGGCCCAGTCGGGGGCGCGCACGACGGGCAGGTCGAGGACCACCGTGCCGGGCGGCTTGATGCCGACGAGCACGTGGAAGACGAGGCGGGCCAGGACGATCCCCGCGCCGAGCAGGAGATAGCCGGGGAAGAGCCGGGCCGTGGGGGCGGTGCCGGCGCACCGGGTCACGACCAGGACGCTCGCGACGAGGACGGCGGTGGCGGCCCCGAGCCCGGGCGCGCGCGCGGCAGCGACGGCCAGGGCCATCGCCCAGGCCCACCACGCCACGGGGTGCAGGGACGCCACCGCTCGCCCGTCAGTCCTGCGGCAGGTCCCGCGACTGGCGTCGCAGGCGCACGATGAGACCCACCAGCCCGCCGACGACGGCGATGCCGACGGCGGCGCCGACCGCGAGGGACGGGCCGTCACCGCCGGTGTCGTCCACGTCGTCGTCGGGAACCTCGGCCGTCGTGGCCTCGGACGTCGCAGTCTCCGCGTCGTCCGACGCCTCGCCGCCTGCGGTGTCCTCCGCAGCATCGTCCGTCGGGGTGTCACCGGCACCGGCGCCGGGAAGCACGTCGGCCGGTGCGACGGCGGGGGGCTGGTTACCGTCGCCGTACCGCCAGCCCTCGACGGTGCCGGCCGCGGGCACCGCGGTGTCGGAGCCCTCGGCGTACGCGGTCCACTCGCCGCCCGGGGCGGCCGTCCAGTAGCTCCAGTAGCTGCCGGTGAACTCGGTGGGGCACGGGTCGGGCAGCCCGCCGACGGCGCAGATGTAGCCGGACGGGTCGCGCGTCTCCGCGAACCCGGCCTGCGCGAGCGCCTCGGTGCCGGTGGCGGGGTCGGTCGCGCAGCCGACCGAGACCTCGCCGTCGACCTCCGTCGCGTCGACCACGACGGTGACGCCGGTCGCGTCGGGGCATGCGCCGTCGGCGCCGACGGCTGTGGCCAGAGGGGTGGCGAGAGGGGTGGCGAGAGGGGTGGCGAGAGCGGCGGACGCGGGGAGCGCCCCGGCCGTCGCCAGGAGCAGAGCCGGAACGAGCCGGGCTCGACGGGAGATGGACGCGTGCATGGTGCCTCTTTCTGAGGGTCCGCGACGGGACCCGGCACCGCCGCAGCCGCCCGAGGACGGGTCCGACGACCCGGGCTCCGCCCCGCATTCCTCGACGGTAGGAGCCTCGACGCCCTCAGCAGGTGCTCCGGCTCGTCGAGGAGACCTCGACCTACGGTTGCGGGTCAGCGCCGGACTTCGACCGGCTTCCCCTGGCTGCGGGCCATGACTGCCGCCCGCGGGCGGCGGCGCCCACCGTACTCCCTCGCGCCCACCGGTGGGGTGACCGACCGGTTTGCCAGGTGTCGGCCCCGTGGGCGAGGGTTCGCTGGGCGGATCGCGGCGGCCGCGCGTCCCGCTGCCGCAGGACCCAGGAGAGCTCCGGAGGCGACGATGAAGGTGTACACGCGGGCGGGCGACGACGGCACCACGGGGCTGTTCCTCGGCGGGCGGGTGTCCAAGGCCGCCCCACTCATGGACGCCTGCGGCGACATCGACGAGGCCGTGGCCGCGCTCGGGGTCGCGCGGGCCGCCGTCATGGCGGACCCCGCCACGGCCGAGGACCTCGGTCCGGCAATCCTGCGCTACCAGCGCGAGCTCTTCGTCCTCGCGGCCGACGTCGCGACGAACCCCACGCACCGGGACCGACTCGTGCCCGGGGTGTCGCTCGTGACGGACGAGATGGCCGCGGACATCGAACGCGAGATCGACGGGCGGGTCGCGGCCCGGCCGCTGCGCCCGGTGTTCGTCGTCCCGGGCACCACGGCCGCCTCCGCCGCCATCGACCAGGCCCGGGCCGTCCTGCGACGGGCCGAGCGCAGCATCGTGCACCTCGCCGACGGGGGTCACCCGGTGAGCCCCGCCGCGCGCCGCTATGTCAACCGGCTGTCGGACCTGCTCTTCGTGCTCGCGCGCGCGGCCGCGGGTGAGAACGAGCCGCCGAGCCATGACTGAGGCAGCGCGCGGCCGATGAGGAGTTGTAGTGTCCAGGCGTCCTGCCGCGCCCGAACGCGGCTCGGCGACGCCATGGCGATCCGGGACGGGATCACGACGGGAGCGGGTGCGTGGGGTTCGAGCTCGACCCGTGCTGGGTGCACGGCGACAGTGGCGAGCTGATCGCGGCCGGGCACGTGCGCACGCACGAGGAGGACCTCCTCGTGGTCGAGGCGCCCAAGTACTCCGGCGGGTCCCTGTGGCCGGGCGACCCGGTGGTGCTCGTCGTCGCGAGCGAGCTGCGCGGCACCTGCACGCTGGACGCCTCCGTCGCGGCGAGCGCCCGGACGCGGCTGGAGCTGACGAACCTGCGCCTGCGGGTGGTCGAGCAGAAGCGGTCCGCCGTGCGCGTGTCGGTGTCGGAGCGCATGACGTTCGGCCACGTCGTCGAGGACAACGAGCAGGTCGCGCTCGAGGAACCGGTCGAGGTGCAGGTGCTGGACCTGTCGGCCTACGGCATGCGGTTCCGCTCCGAGACCGAGTTCCCCGTGGGCACCCGGCTGGTGGGGACGTTCCCGGCGCCGCGGCGCCCCGTCCCGGTGGTGCTGGAGGTGCTGCGTCACGAGGAGCTGCGCGGCGCCGTCGGGCACGGCGGGTGCTTCATCGGGATGGACGAGCGGGACACCGAGGAGCTCTTCCGCGTGGTGCTCGACCGGCAGCGGCGGCTCATCGCCGAGCGTCGCGACGCGGTGTGAAGGGATAGTTGACCGTTCACGTATCATGGTCGGGACCAAGGTCCTAGACCGGCCGGCACTCACGGCCTGAGGGGAGACCCTGTGGGCGTCTCGCGCCAGGAACGACGCGATCAGCTCGCCGCGCTCCAGGAGGCGCAGCGCCGGGCCGAGCGGCGGCGCACCCGGATCATCATCGGCGCCGCCATCGCCGTGGCCGTCGCGCTCGTCGTGCCGACCGTCGTCGTGGTGATGAACGCGGAGCGCCGGTCGCAGGAGCTCGAGGCCGCGGCGCAGGCGCCCATTGACGGCGTGCGCGCCTTCACCGACCTCGGTGCGACGCACACGACCGAGGACGTCACCTACGAGCAGACCCCGCCCGTCGGGGGCGACCACCACCCGACGTGGCAGAACTGCGGGTTCTACGCCGAGCCGGTGATCGAGGAGCACGCGGTGCACTCCCTCGAGCACGGATCCGTGTGGGTCACCTACGACCCCGACCTGCCCGCCGCAGACGTGGACCGGCTGCGGGGCCTCGCCGACCGGCACCCCTACCTCCTCGTCAGCCCGGTCGACGGCGTCGAGGACGTCGTGGCCTCCGCGTGGGGGCTCCAGCTCGCGCTCGACGGTGCCGACGACGAGCGTCTCGAGCCCTTCCTGGTCGCCTACCTCCAGGGCCCGCAGACCCCGGAGCCCGGGGCGCCCTGCTCGGGCGGCGTCGGGGCGTGACCGGGCGCCTCGCGGTCGTCGCGACGGCGGTCGTCGCCGTCGCGGCCGGCCTCGCCGGCGGCCTGCTCCTCGCCGGCGGCCTGCTCGACCCGGCCGTTCCCGCGGAGGGTTCGGCCGACGTCGGCTTCGCGCGGGACATGCAGGCGCACCACGCGCAGGCCGTCGAGATGGCCGTCCTCGTGCGGGAGCGCAGCGACGACCCCGAGCTGCGTCAGGTCGCTCTGGACATCGAGCTGACCCAGCAGCAGCAGCAGGGCCAGATGTACGGCTGGCTCCAGGTGTGGGGCCTTCCCCAGGCGACCGGCGCGCCGCCGATGGCCTGGGCAGACGACCACGGTCACGGTGGGACCGACGGGGGAGCCGAGGGTGCCGCGATGCCCGGCATGGCCACGCACGAGCAGGTCGCCGAGCTCGCGGCCGCGGACGGTGTGCAGGCCGAGCGGCTCTTCCTCGAGCTGATGGTGGCCCACCACGAGGGCGGCGTCGCGATGGCACGGTCGGCGCTTGAGCTCGCCCAGGAGCCCGCCGTCCGACGACTGGCCCAGGCGGTGGTGGACTCCCAGACCGCGGAGATCGCCGTCCTCGAGGCACTGCTCGCCGACGTCGGGCGCTGAGCGCGCGGCGTCGCCGCGTCCGTCACCGGGCCGGTGAGAGGATGCGCGGGTGACTGCGACCCAGCCCACCACCACCACCCCGGCCCCGACCGCGAGAGCGCTGCACGACCCCGCCCGCCGTGACTTCGGCTCCGACAACTACGCCGGCGCGCATCCCGAGGTCCTCGCCGCCGTGGCGGCCGCCAACGGCGGCCACCAGACCAGCTACGGCGCGGACGTCTACACCGATCGCCTCCAGGCAGTGCTGGCCGAGCACTTCGGCCGCCCGGTGGAGGCCTTCCCGGTGTTCAACGGCACAGGCGCGAACGTCGTCGCGCTGCAGTCGATGCTGCCGCGCTGGGGGGCGGTCGTCTGCACCGAGTGGGCGCACATCAACACCGACGAGAACGCCGCCCCGGAGCGGGTCGCCGGCATCAAGCTGCTACCCGTGCCGACCACGGACGGCAAGCTCACGCCCGAGGCGCTGGCGGCGCGGGCGGGTGGTCGGGGGGACGAGCACCGGGCCCAGCCCGCGGCGGTCTCGCTCACCCAGTCGACCGAGGTCGGCACCTGCTACACCCCGGACGAGATCGGCGCCCTCGCCGACACCGCCCACGGGCTCGGGCTGAGGGTGCACGTCGACGGTGCCCGGATCGCCAACGCGGCCGCGGCCCTGGGCCTGCCGCTGCGCGCTTTCACGAGCGACGTCGGGGTCGACGTCGTCAGCCTCGGCGGGACGAAGAACGGCGCCCTGGGCGCGGAGGCCGTGGTGGTCCTGGAACCGTCGGCCGTCGACGGGATGCGGTACCTGCGCAAGATGGACATGCAGCTCGCGTCGAAGATGCGCTTCGTGTCGGCCCAGCTCCTCGCGCTCTACGACGGCGACCTGTGGCTCCGGTCGGCGACCCACGCGAACGCGATGGCCGGGCGCCTGACGGCGGCGCTGGCGGCGGTCCCCGGCGTGGAGGTCGCGCTGCCGGTGCAGGCGAACGCCGTCTTCGCCGTCCTGCCGCCGGGCGTGGCCGACCGGGTGCGCGAGCGGTACTGGTTCTACGACTGGGACGGCCGACCGGGCATGGTCCGCCTGATGTGCTCCTTCGACACCACGCCGGCCGACGTCGACGCACTCGTGGCGGCGGTCGCCGCAGCCGTGGCCGACCTCACCTGACGGGCAGCAGACCCCGGTCGATGAGGGCCAGGGCCAGGGCGTTGCCGTCACCGCCCGTGACGGTGACCGTTCGTGTCGGCTGCCCGGCGGAGGCCGGCGCGGGACGCGCGCCCGCCTGACCGGCGGGTACCTCGGCGTCGCGCGTCGGGACGGGCGTGCCGTGTGCGAGCACCTGCTCGGCGGGGGACAGCTGGCGGATGGCGACGACCCGCACCCGCCCCGGGTGCTCGGCGGCGATGTCGGCGTAGATCTGGGGGTCGTGCTGACCGTCGTCGCCCACGAGCACCCAGTCGATCTCGGGGAACTCGGCGAGCAGGCGGCGCAGGGACCGCATCTTGTGCTCGCGACCGCTGCGGAACCAGCCGGTGTTGGTCGGCCCCCAGTCGGTGAGCAGGAGCGGTCCGGCGGGGTACCCGTGTCGCTCGAGGAAGCGGCGTAGCGCAGGGGCGACGTTCCAGGCGCCGGTGGAGAGGTAGAACGTGGGGGAGCCGGGGTTGGCCGCGAGCCAGCGCTGGTACAGCGCCGCCATCCCGGGGACGGGGCGGCGCGCGTGCTCGTGCAGGACGAAGCTGTTCCACGCCGCGAGGAGCGGCCGCGGGAGTGCCGTCACCATCGCGGTGTCGTCGACGTCGCTGACGAGGGCGGTGCCGGGCCCCGGTGGCACAGCGAGCACCGGGGCGACGGCCGAGACTCCGCCGAGGGTCAGGCGTGCCTCGCGCCACCCGGGTTCGAGACTGGCCTCGAGGACTGCGTCGACGTACCCGCCACGATCGGCGGTGACGTCATGCGTGCGACCGCCCACGTCGACCCGGACCACCGCGTGCGGGACCGCTGCGGTCAGGAAGGACCGCCACCCCCGCACGGTGCGCCCCGCGGAGGCCGGGTCCTTCTCGCTCACCTCTGCCGGGCGGGTCCCCGACGGCGCGAGCACGGTCCGCGCCATCACGCGGACCCAGCCGTCTCCCGCGTAGCAGGTGTACGGCTCGACGCGCGGATCCCAGCCGCGGCGGGCGAGCCACCGGCCGACCGCGGCGTAGGCCCGGTCCTCGAGGCGCGCGGCGACGTGCGGACGCTGGCTGGTGGTGGCGGTGCTCACGTCGGGGGAGTCTGTCATCCACGGGCCGCGCGTGCCGATCGAGCCGGACCGGTCGGTGGCGGTGGGGCCGGTCTCGTCGGTCGTCTCAGGGGAGCTTCGCGACGGTCAGCAGGACCACGGAGTCCTCCGCCGCGTGGATCGCCGACCGCTCGCGCGGCACGACGACGAGGTCCCCGGGGCTGCCGTCCCACGACGCGCGGTCCGACACGACGCGGACCCGCCCGCTGATGACCTGGACCGTGGCCTCGCCGGGGCTCTCCCACTGGTCGGTGGCGCGCCCGGCGCACAGGGCGATGACCGTCTGCCGCAGCACCTTCTCGTGCCCGCCGTGCACGGTCTTCGCGCTGCGCCCGGCCGGCGCGCGTCGGGCTGCGTCGAGCTCGTGGCGTGCGAGCGCGACCAACGAGAGCTTGTCCATCCCGACCCCCTCCGACCCTCTGCGCCGGCGCGCAGGCTCCGGCCAGTATCACCGCGGGTCGGCGCGCCGTCGACGGCACGACCGGGCGCCGTCGTCTCGACGCGCGGGCCCCGCCGGCCCGAGGTAGACAGACCGGGTGACCATCATCGGCTTCCACGCGTCGCACGAGCAGGTGCACCCGAGCGACCTCCTGCGCGCCGTCCAGGAGGCGGAGCGGGCGGGCTTCGACGCTGCGATGTGCTCGGACCACCTCGCCCCCTGGAGCGCACGGCAGGGGCACTCGGGGTTCGCCTGGGCCTGGCTCGGTGCGGCGCTGGCCACCACGTCGTTGCCGTTCGGCGTCGTGAACGCGCCCGGGCAGCGGTACCACCCGGCCGTCGTCGCGCAGGCCGCCGCCACGCTCGCCGCCATGTTCCCCGGCCGGTTCTGGGTGGCCCTCGGCTCGGGCGAGAACGCCAACGAGCACGTGACCGGCGACCCCTGGCCGGTGAAGGAGGTCCGGGATGCGCGCCTGGTCGAGGCGGTGGGCGTCATCCGGCGGCTGCTCGCGGGGGAGGAGGTCACGCACCACGGCCTCGTGACGATCGACCGGGCCCGGGTGTGGACGCTCCCGCCGGAGCCGCCCGCGCTCATCGGCCCGGCGGTCACCGCCGCCACGGCGGCGCGGGCGGCCGGGTGGGCCGACGGGCTCATCACCATCAACCAGCCCCGGGCCGTCCTCGAGGAGATCGTGGCCGCCTACCGCGACAACGGTGGCCGCGGCCCGCTGGCCGTCCAGGTGCACCTGGCCTGGCACGAGGACCAGTCGGAGGCTGAGCACATCGCCTTCGACCAGTGGCGCAGCAACGTCTTCCCCCCGCCGGTGTGCTGGGACCTTGCCACGCCGGAGCACTTCGACGTCGCGGCCTCGCACGTGCGCCCCGAGGACGTCGCGCGCTCCGTGATGATCTCCGCCGACCTCGGGCGGCACGCGGAGTACCTCGCCGGCCTCGTGGAGCTCGGTTTCGACCAGGTCTACCTGCACCACGTGGGTCGCGAGCAGCGCCCGTTCGTCGAGGCCTTCGCCGGCCACGTCCTGCCGCAGCTGAGGGGGTCGGCGTGAAGATCACCGACACCGGCGACCTGTGGTGGAAGAACGCCGTCGTCTACTGCGCCGACGTGGAGACCTTCTTCGACTCCGACGGCGACGGCGTCGGCGACCTCGCGGGCATGGCGCAGCGCCTGGACCACCTGGCCCAGCTCGGCGTGACGTGCCTGTGGCTCATGCCCTTCTACCCCACGGCGCAGCGCGACGACGGCTACGACATCACCGACCACTACGGGGTCGACCCGCGGCTCGGCTCGCACGGCGACCTGGTGGAGCTCGTCCGCACGGCCCGCGACCGGGGGATCCGGGTGATCGCGGACCTGGTCGTCAACCACACCTCCGACCGCCACCCGTGGTTCCGGGCGGCACTGCGCGACCCGGAGGGGCCCTTCCGGGACTTCTACGTCTGGCGCTCGGACCCACCCCCGGACACGTCGGCGCAGGTCGTCTTCCCCGGGGAGCAGGAGGGGATCTGGGAGCTCGACGAGGCCAGCGGCGAGTACTACCTGCACCGCTTCTACAAGCACCAGCCTGACCTGAACGTGGCGAACCCGAGGGTGCGGGACGAGATCGCGAAGGTGATCGGCTTCTGGCTGGAGCTCGGCCTGTCCGGGTTCCGGGTCGATGCGGTGCCCTTCTTCATCGAGACGCTCGGCCTGGACGCGCAGGATGCCGGCGGCGACCCGCACGACTACCTGCGCGCTCTGCGCAGCTTCGTCGGCCGGCGGGTGGGGGACGCCATCCTCCTCGGCGAGATCAACCTCCCGTACGCCGAGCAGCGCGGCTACTTCGGCGAGGGTAACGGCGACGAGGTGACGATGATCTTCGACTTCGTCGCCATGCAGAAGACCTACCTGGCGATGGCCCGGCGCGATGCCCGGCCGCTCGTGGAGGCCCTCCTCGAACGCCCCGCCATCCCGCCGGACTGCCAGTGGGCGACCTTCCTGCGCAACCACGACGAGCTCACCCTCGACAAGCTGACCGACGACGAGCGGGCAGAGGTGTTCGCCGCGTTCGGGCCCGACGAGGACATGCAGCTGTACGGCCGGGGGCTGCGGCGCCGGCTGCCGCCGATGCTCGACGGCGACCCGCGCCGCATCCGGCTCGCCTACTCCCTGCTCTTCGCGCTCCCCGGCACGCCGACGCTGTTCTACGGCGAGGAGATCGGGATGGGTGAGAACCTCGACATCCCGGGTCGGGTGGCGGTGCGGACGCCGATGCAGTGGTCTGCCGGCCCGACGGCGGGCTTCACGCCGGCGGGCCCGCGCCGCCTGGCGCGCCGGCCTCCCGCCGGCGGGTTCGGCCCCGAGCACGTCAACGTCGCCGACCAGCGCCGCGACCCGGACTCCCTCCTGGCCTTCGTCGGGCTGCTCGTCCAGCGGTACCGCGAGTGCCCGGAGCTCGGCTGGACCGACGTCCACGTGCTGGACCAGCCGCACGACGCCGTCCTGGCGCTGTGCAGCTCGGTGGACGACGCCGCGATGATCACGCTGCACAACCTCGGCACGGAGCCGGTTCGGGTGGCGCTCCGGGTGCCCGTGGCCGGCGCGACGCGCCTCGTGGACGTCCTCGCCGACGGCGAGACGCCGGTGGCCGACGACGGCGCCGTGGAGCTCGACCTGGACGGCTACGGGTACCGATGGCTGCGCGTCGTCTCCCCGTCGACCCGACGGCTGGTCTGACACGCGGGCGGCCGCCCCGGGGGGGCGCGCCGATCGTAGGGTGAGCCGGTGCCCACCCCCCGACGTCACCTCCGCGCGGACGGCGCGCTGCGGGAGGCGTTCGCCGCCATCCGCGCCGAGCACGCGGTCCCCGAGGCGTTCCCTGCCGCCGCCCTGGCCGAGGCGGGCGACGCGGCTCGCGCGCCACGCACCGATGCCCACACCGACCTCACGGACGTGCCCTTCGTGACCATCGACCCGCCCGGCTCGATGGACCTCGACCAGGCGATGCACCTGTCGCGCGTCCCGCGGGGGTACCGCGTCCGCTACGCCATCGCCGACGTCGCGGCCTTCGTGGGACCCGGCGGGGCGCTCGACGGCGCCGTGCACGAGCGGGTGCTCACCGTGTACTGCCCGGACGCGCGGGTGCCGCTGCACCCACCCGCGCTGAGCGAGGGCGCGGCCTCGCTCCTGCCCGACGAGGTACGGCCGGCCGTCGTGTGGGATCTCGAGCTCGACAGTGACGGCGAGGTGCGCCGGACCGCCGTCTCCCGCGCTCTCGTCCGCAGCCGAGCACGCCTGGCCTACCCGCAGGTCCAGGGGATGCTCGACGCCGGCGCGGGCCCCGACGAGCTGCCACGACTGCTCGCGGAGATCGGGACCGCCAGGGCGCGGCTCGAGCGCGCACGCGGCGGGGTCTCGCTGGCCCGGCCGGAGCAGGAGGTGATCGAGGTGCCCGGGGGCGGTTGGCGGCTGGAGTTCCGCGGGCCGCTGCCCGTGGAGGACCACAACGCGCAGATCTCCCTGATGACGGGCATGGCCGCCGCCGGGCTCATGATCGGGGCGGGCGTCGGCGTGCTGCGCACCCTCCCGGCCGCCTCGCCCGACGACGTGACCCGACTGCGGCGCCGGGCGCTCGCCCTCGGCGTGGCCTGGCCGCGGGGCCGCGGCTACGCCGACGTCCTCACCGCCGTGGACGCCTCGCGGCCCGCCGACGCCGCCTTCCTCGCCGCGGCGACCGCGCTGTTCCGCGGCGCCGCGTGGGCGCCGTTCCGCGGCCTGCCCCCCGCCGACCCGGTCCACGGCGCCATCGGCGCGCCCTACGCCCACGTGACGGCGCCCCTCCGTCGGCTCGTGGACCGGTATGGCCTGGAGATCTCGCTCGCCGCCGCGGCCGACCGTGAGCCGCCGGCCTGGGTGACCGACCGCCTGGAGTCCCTGGGGGACGTCATGGCGGCCGGCGCACGCCGTGCGAACGCCGTCGACCGCGCGTGCACGGACGCGGTCGAGGCGGCCGTCCTGGGTGCCCGCATCGGCGAGGAGCTCGGCGGGGTCGCGCTCGACGAGCGCACGGTCCAGCTCGCCGACCCTGCCGTGGTCGCGCGCACCGTGGACGGTGACCTCCCTGCAGGGCGCCGGGTGCGGGTGCGCGTCGAGGCCGCCGACCTCACGGAACGGTCGGTCACGCTCCGGCGCGTCCGCCGTCGCGGGGGGGAGCCGCGGGGAGGGGACAGGGGTGCCCGGGCCCCTAGGATCGCGCACAGGCGACGGTCCGGGAGGGCGGCAGTGATCGAGACGGCATCGGCGGGGGCCCGTCCCCGGTCCGACTGGGCGACGGTGCCGAACCTCATCAGCGTGCTCCGGCTCGTGCTCGTGCCCGTCTTCGCGCTGCTCGCCCTCGGCGAGCACGACGCATGGGCGTTGGGCGTCCTGGTCGTCGCGGGCGCGAGCGACTGGCTCGACGGGCGTCTCGCGCGTGCCCTGCAGCAGCAGTCCCGGCTCGGCGAGCTCCTCGACCCTGCGGCCGACCGCCTCTTCATCCTCGTCACGCTGCTCGTCCTGGCCAGCCGCGACGTCGTGCCCTGGTGGCTCGTCGCCGTCCTCGTCGGGCGGGACGTCCTGCTGACCGCGGTGCTCGGGGTGCTCATGGCCCGCCGGATCGGCCCGCTGCCGGTGCACTTCGTGGGCAAGGCCGGCACGTTCGCCCTGCTCTACGCCCTGCCGATGCTGCTCCTTGCGCACTGGCCGGGCTGGGTGGGCACAGCCGCCGACGTGGCGGGCTGGGCCATGGCCGTGTGGGGCATCGCGCTGTACTGGCTCGCGGCGGCCGTGTACGTCCGGCAGGCCGCCACGGAGCTCCGCCGGGGGAGCCGCGCGACATGACCGGGCGGCGGGTGGGGCGCGCCCTCGACGCCTCGATGGGCCTGCTGAACGACATCTCCAGCCGGGCCCTCGAGCCCGACTACGCGCACGCCGCCGAGCGCGCCCGGCTGTCCGGCCCCCCCACCACCCGCCGCAGGATCCGGCGCGCCGCCACCGCCCTGCTCGTGGCGGCGCTCCTCGGTGGCGCCACCATGGTCGCCGTCCTCCAGCTGCGGCAGCCGACCGTCGGGGGCGCCTCGCCCCGAGAGCTGCTCGTGCGCGAGATCGAGGACCGCACCGGCGAGGCCGAGGGGCTCGCCGCGACCCGCGACGAGCTGACGGCCGAGATCGCCGCCATCCAGGAGGAGGCCCTCGCGGCGGACCCCAGCTTCCTGGCCCGCCTCGCCGAGACCGAGGTCCTGTCCGGCGCAGGGCCGGTGAGCGGCCCCGGCCTGGTCATGGTGCTCGACGACGGCCCGGACGCGGTGGCCGAGGACGACCCGGAGGCGCGCGTGCAGGACGTCGACCTGCAGGTCGTCACGAACGCGCTCTGGGCAGCCGGCGCGGAGGCCATAGCCGTCAACGGGCACCGCCTCACCGCGCTGAGCGCGATCCGCAGCGCGAGCCAGGCCGTCCTCGTGGACCTCGCGCCCGTACTCCCTCCCTACCGGGTGGAGGCGATCGGGGACGTGCGGGCCCTCCAGACCGGATTCGCGCGCTCGTCGGCCGCCAACCACGTGACGTTCCTCACCGGGACGTACGGGATCACCGTGACGACGACGTCGGAGACCGACCTGCAGCTGCCCGGCGCACCGAGCACCACCTTGCGCTACGCGGTGCCGCTCAGCGATGTGGCATCGTCTGACCGGACAGAGGAGAAGGGTTCGTCATGATCGCGCTGATCGGCCTGGTGGTGGGGGCCGTCATCGGGCTCTACCTCGACCCGACGGTCCCCGTCGCGCTCGCCCCCTACCTGCCGATCGCGGTCGTCGCCGCCCTCGACGCCCTCTTCGGCGGTCTTCGGGCGCTCCTCGACGGCATCTTCGACGACCGGGTCTTCGTCGTCTCGTTCCTGTCGAACGTCGTCGTCGCCGCGCTCATCGTGTTCCTCGGCGACCAGCTCGGCGTGGGGACCCAGCTCTCCACCGCGGTCGTCGTCGTGCTCGGCATCAGGATCTTCTCGAACGCGGCCGCCATCCGGCGACACCTGCTGAAGGCCTGAGCCGTGCCCGACCACCGCCTGCCCACCCAGGAGCCCGCCTCGAGCCCCTGGCGCGTGCTCGCGCGCGCAGCTCTCCCGCGGGCCACCCGCGGCCAGCTGCTCACCGGCGTGCTCTGCGGGGTGCTCGGGTTCGCGCTCGTGGTGCAGGTGCAGGCCAACCGGGCCGACCCGCTGGCCAGCCTGCGGCAGGACGAGCTCGTGCGGCTGCTCGACGACGTCACGCGCAACGGCGAGGACCTCGAGGCGCAGATCGCGGATCTGCGGGCGCAGCGCAACGAGCTCGCCACCGCCTCGGACGGTGACCGTGCGGCGCGCGACGCCGCGCGGGAGCGGGCGGAGGTCCAGGGCATCCTCGCCGGGCGGCTGCCCGCTGAGGGGCCCGGCGTGGAGCTCGTGGTGGCGGATCCGACCGGCGAGGTCGCGGCGACGACGCTGTACACGGTGCTCGAGGAGCTCCGTAACGCCGGCGCCGAGGCAGTGCAGCTGCAGAACCTGAGGCTGACCGCGTCGAGCTACATCATCGACACGCCGGACGGCATCGAGGTCGACGGGGTGCTGGTCGAGTCGCCCTACCGCTGGCTCGCGATCGGCGACCCCGACACCATGGCGACCGCGCTCGGCATCCCCGGCGGCGCGCTCGCGGTCGTGCGGAACTCGGGCGGCACGACGAGCGTGACGCCGAGCGACCTGGTGAGCGTGACGGCCGTGCGGACGGTCGACGCTCCCCGGTACGCCACCCCCGTGCCGTCCGAGGAGACGGGCTGACCGGCACGGTCGGGGCGCGCCGGGGGCTGCCGGTACCGGTGCGCGCGGCCTAGGCTGTCCTGCACCACCCCCGGCCGAACGCCGATGTCGAGGAGGACCGATGACCCAGAGCGATCCGTCCGAGGGCCGCTGGACCGCCGCCGAGACCACCATCAGCTTCGGCGAGGGGCTCGTCAGCCCGGTCGAGCACGAGGGCCCCACCGGGCTCTCGCCCGAGGAGCACGCAGCGGTCGCCGCGCTGCCACCGACCTCGGCTCTGCTCATCGTGCAGCGGGGCCCGAGCGCCGGTGCGCGATTCCTGCTCGACGCCGACCGGACCGTCGCGGGACGCAGCCCCGACGCGGACATCTTCCTCGACGACGTGACGGTGTCCCGCAAGCACGTCGAGTTCGTCCGCGAGGGTGACGGGTTCGTGGTCCGCGACGTCGGCTCGCTCAACGGGACCTACGTGAACCGGGACCGGATCGAGCGGGTCCTGCTGCGGGCGAACGACGAGGTGCAGATCGGCAAGTTCCGGATGACCTTCCACCCGAGCCCCGTGCGGGCGACGGGCGCCGCCCCGGACCAGGGAGCGGGCAGCGCGTCGTGAGTCCTGTCGCCGGCCGCCGGGAGGCGGAGGAGGAGCCGCACGTCGCCGCCCGGCCGCGACTGGTCGAGCCCTGGCCTCCTGGGGTGTCGCGGGAGCCGTCGATGCGGATCTCCGACGTGCTCGCGGACCTCGGCGCGGACTTCCCGGCGCTGACGCCGTCGAAGCTGCGGTTCCTGGAGGAGCAGGGCCTCGTGGAGCCGCGTCGGACCGCCGGCGGCTACCGGCAGTACAGCCCCGCGGACCTCGAGCGGCTGCGCTTCGTGCTCACCCAGCAGCGGGACAGGTACCTGCCGCTGCGCGTCATCCGTGAGCAGCTCGATGCGCTCGACGCCGGGCAGACGTCCGCGGCTCCCGCGCCGCGGCTGGCAGCCGCGGACGGCGAGCGGGCGACCGCAGCACCGGCCAACGGTCGCTGGACCGTGGCGGGCCTGGCCGAGCGCGTCGGCACGACCGAGGAGGTCGTCACGGCGTTCGTCGACGCGGGCGTGCTGCGCCGGGACGCCTCCGGGCACCTGGAGCCGTGGTCGCGGGAGGCCCTGGAGATCGCCCTCGCGCTGGCCGAGCACGGGGTCGAGCCCCGGCACCTGCGGCCGCTGCGCAGCGCGGTCGACCGGCAGGTCGACATGGTGGAGCAGATCGTCGCCCCGCTGCGGGGGCAGCGGGCGGTCGCGGCCCAGGCCCACGCGGCCTCCGTCGCCGGCGAGCTGGGCGAGCTCTTCGGGCGGTTGCACACCGTGCTGGTGCGCGCCGGCGTCGCGGACCTCCCGCTCTGACGTGCCGTGGCGACGGACCTGACCCGCGCGGGCGCCGTCCGAAGGGGTGCTCTCGCCGCCGGGGAGTCGTAGCGTGAGCGGTATGCACGAGAACCTCGTCGAGCTGCAGGTGCTGGGCGTCCGGCGCCAGGTCCCGCTCGACCAGGTGGTCGTCCTGCTGCTCGACACCCAGGGTGGCCGGGTGCTGCCGATCGTCGTGGGCCTGGCCGAAGGACAGGCCATCGCGGCGGGGCAGGCGGGCGTCGTGCCGCCGCGACCGATGACGCACGACCTGCTCACCTCGGTGCTCCACTCGCTCGGTGCGGTGCTCGAGCGGGTGGAGATCGTCGCGCTCATCGACGGCGTGTTCCACGCGGAGCTGGTGCTCGGAGACGGGCGCCGGATCGACTCCCGGGCCTCGGACGCCATCGCCCTGGCGGTCCGCACGAGCAGCCCGGTCCTGTGCGAGAGGGCCGTGCTGGAGGAGTCGGCACTCGACGTCCAGGACTCCTCGACCGACGAGGAGGAGGAGGTGCAGGAGTTCCGCGCGTTCCTCGACACCGTCAACGCCGACGACTTCGTCGGCACGGACGAGGGGGACCCAGGGCCGAGCTCCTGAGCGCCGTCCGGAACGGACATTTCCGACGCAACCGGCCTAACCATCAGGTTCAACGAGACGTTGAGACTTGGACCGCGAAACGCACGGCGTGGCGCCCGCGTGGCGTCGTTGACGCCCCCAGGGGGCGGCCCTAGCGTGACTCGTGGAATCATCGACCGACGGCCCCTCCCGGCCGCGGCGGACGAGGGGAGCGGCGCGTGAGCACCGGAGAGACGATGCCGGAGTCGGCCGGCATCCCGCAGCGCGCCCAGGGTTTCCTCTTCGGCGACGACCTGCCGGACCTGGACACGACGACCGGCTACCGCGGCCCCACCGCCTGCCGCGCCGCCGGGATCACCTACCGCCAGCTCGACTACTGGGCCCGCACGGGCCTGGTCGAGCCGTCGATCCGACCCGCGAGCGGCTCGGGCACGCAGCGGCTCTACTCGTTCCGCGACATCCTCGTCCTCAAGGTCGTCAAGCGACTCCTCGACACGGGCGTCTCGCTCCAGCAGATCCGGACGGCCGTCGGTCACCTGCGCGAGCGGGGCGTCGAGGACCTGGCCCAGATCACGCTCATGAGCGACGGTGCCTCCGTCTACGAGTGCACCTCGGCCGACGAGGTCATCGACCTGGTGCAGGGTGGCCAGGGCGTGTTCGGCATCGCGGTCGGCCGGGTCTGGCGTGAGGTGGAGGGCACCCTCGCCTCGCTCCCGACCGAGCGGGCGGACGAGGGCGAGGCCCTCGTCGACGGCGACGACGAGCTGTCGCTGCGTCGTCGCGCGCGGAACGCGGGCTGACCGACGCGTCCCCGGCGCGTAGTCTTCTTCCTGACGCACGTCACTTGACGTTCTCTTTGTGCGCGCTTGACGTCCGGGGGGCGGACGGCTCTCCACGGCACCGCACGAGCAGTTAGCGTTCTGCCACCCGACCCGCCGACCATGAGGTGAGCCGCGTGTTCTCCAAGGTGCTCGTCGCCAACCGTGCCGAGATCGCCGTACGTGGCTTCCGTGCCGCGTTCGAGCTCGGTGCACGGACCGTCGCCGTCTTCCCGTACGAGGACCGCAACTCCGAGCATCGGCTCAAGGCCGACGAGGCGTACCCGATCGGCGAGCCGGGACACCCCGTGCGCGCGTACCTCGACGTCGCGGAGATCGTCCGGGTCGCCCGCGAGGCAGGGGCGGACGCGATCTACCCGGGCTACGGCTTCCTCTCGGAGAACCCGGACCTGGCCCGCGCGTGCGGCGAGGCCGGGATCACGTTCGTCGGGCCGCCCGCGAACGTCCTCGAGCTCGCGGGCAACAAGGTCCAGGCGCTGGCGGCCGCGCGGGCGGCGGGCATCCCGGTCCTGCCCTCCTCGGCGCCGTCGGCGGACGTCGACGAGCTCGTGGCCGCCGCCCAGGAGGTCGGGTTCCCGCTGTTCGTCAAGGCCGTCGCCGGCGGCGGTGGCCGCGGCATGCGCCGCGTCGACGACGAGGCCGCTCTCCCGCAGGCCCTCGCCGCCGCCATGCGCGAGGCCAACGGTGCCTTCGGCGACCCGACGGTGTTCCTCGAGCGGGCGGTCCTGCGTCCGCGCCACATCGAGGTGCAGATCCTCGCGGACGCCACCGGCGACGTCGTGCACCTGTTCGAGCGCGACTGCTCGGTGCAGCGACGGCACCAGAAGGTGATCGAGATCGCGCCCGCGCCCGACCTCGACCCGGCGATCCGCGACGCGCTGTGCCGCGACGCGGTCACGTTCGCCCGCAGCATCGGCTACGTCAACGCAGGCACCGTCGAGTTCCTCGTCGACACCGTGGGGGAGCGCGCCGGGAAGCACGTGTTCATCGAGATGAACCCGCGCATCCAGGTCGAGCACACGGTGACCGAGGAGGTCACCGACATCGACCTGGTCCAGTCGCAGATGCGGATCGCAGCGGGCGAGACGCTGGCCGACATGGGGATCGCCCAGGAGAGCATCCGCGTCAACGGCGCCGCCCTCCAGTGCCGGATCACCACGGAGGACCCGGCCAACGGGTTCCGGCCCGACACCGGCCGCATCGTCGGGTACCGCTCACCGGGTGGCGCCGGCGTCCGGCTCGACGGCGCGACCGCCAGCGCCGGCTCCGAGGTGACCGGGCACTTCGACTCGATGCTCGTGAAGCTCACGTGCCGCGGCCGCGACTTCCCGACGGCCGTCCGGCGAGCGCGCCGGGCCCTGGCCGAGTTCCGCATCCGCGGGGTCCACTCGAACATCCCGTTCCTGCAGGCCGTGCTCGCCGACGACGAGTTCGTCGCCGGTCACCTGTCGACGTCGTTCATCGAGGAGCGCCCGGAGCTGCTGGCCGCCCGCGTGAGCGCCGACCGCGGGACGCGGCTGCTCACCTACCTGGGCGACGTCACCGTCAACCGGCCGTACGGTCCGCCCGTGGACCTGCCGGAGCCGGCACGCAAGCTGCCGAAGGTGGACCTGAGCGTCCCGGCGCCCCCGGGGAGCCGTCAGCGGCTCCTCGAGCTCGGGCCCGAGGGCTTCGCCCGGGCGTTGCGCGAGCAGACGGCCGTCGCGATCACCGAGACGACCTTCCGCGACGCCCACCAGTCGCTCCTGGCGACGCGCGTGCGGACGTACGACCTCACCAAGGTCGCGCCCTACGTCGCGCGCACGACCCCGGGCCTGCTGAGCATGGAGACGTGGGGCGGGGCGACGTACGACGTCGCGCTACGCTTCCTGGGCGAGGATCCGTGGGAGCGGCTGGCGGCGGTGCGCGAGGCGCTGCCGAACGTCGCCCTGCAGATGCTGCTGCGCGGGCGGAACACCGTCGGGTACACCCCGTACCCGGAGGAGGTGACCCGGGCGTTCGTGCGCGAGGCGTCGGCGACGGGCATCGACATCTTCCGCATCTTCGACTCGCTCAACGACGTCGCGCAGATGCGCCCGGCCATCGACGCCGTCCGCGAGCAGGGCGTCTCGATCGCCGAGGTCGCCCTCTGCTACACCGGCAACCTCACCGACCCGGCCGAGGACCTGTACACGCTCGACTACTACCTGCGGCTCGCCGAGCAGATCGTCGAGGCGGGGGCGCACGTCCTGGCCATCAAGGACATGGCGGGCCTGCTGCGGCCACCGGCGGCACGTCGCCTCGTGAGCGCACTGCGCGAGCGCTTCGACCTGCCCGTGCACCTGCACACGCACGACACCCCGGGCGGGCAGCTCGCGACGCTCGTGGCGGCCATCGAGGCAGGCGTCGACGCGGTGGACGCGGCCAGCGCGTCGATGGCCGGCACGACCAGCCAGCCGTCCCTGTCGGCCCTGGTCGCGGCGACCGAGCACACCGAGCGCGACAGCGGGCTGAGCCTGCGGGCCGTCAGCGACCTCGAGCCGTACTGGGAGGCCGTCCGTCGCGTCTACCGGCCGTTCGAGTCCGGGCTGCCCGGGCCCACCGGTCGGGTCTACGACCACGAGATCCCCGGCGGGCAGCTGTCCAACCTGCGTCAGCAGGCCATCGCCCTGGGGCTCGGTCACCGCTTCGAGGAGATCGAGGCCATGTACGCGGCCGCGGACCGCATCCTCGGTCGGCTGGTCAAGGTCACCCCGTCGAGCAAGGTCGTCGGCGACCTCGCCCTGCACCTCGTCGCTCGTGGGGCCGACCCGGCGCACTTCGCCGAGCGGCCCGACGAGTACGACATCCCGGACTCCGTCATCGGGTTCCTGGAGGGCGAGCTCGGCGACCCGCCCGGCGGCTGGCCGGAGCCGTTCCGCACGCGCGCGCTCCAGGGGCGCGCCCCGCGGCGCCGCCAGGTGCCGCTGAGCGACCAGGACCGCACCGACCTCGAGGGCGACTCCGCGACGCGCCGGGAGCGCCTGAACCACCTCCTGTTCGCCGGCCCGACCAAGGAGTTCCGCCGCTTCCGGTCCACGTACGGGGACCTCAGCATCCTGGACACCGAGCGGTACCTGTACGGCATGACGCCGATGTCGGAGGTCGAGGTCCACCTCGACCGCGGGGTCCACCTGCTCGTGGGCCTGGAGGCCGTCGGTGAGCCGGACGAGCGCGGCATGCGCTCGGTCATGTTCACGCTCAACGGGCAGCTGCGGCCGATCCAGGTGCGCGACCGCGCCGTGGACGTGGACCAGGCGGCCGCCGAGAAGGCCGACCCCGGCCACCCCGGGCAGATCGCCGCGCCGTTCGCCGGCGCCGTCACCCCGACGGTGCTCGAGGGCCAGAAGGTCGCCGCGGGGCAGACGGTCGCGACCATCGAGGCCATGAAGATGGAGGCCGCGATCACGACGCCGGTGGCGGGCACCGTCCGGCGCGTCGCCATCGCGAACGTGCAGCAGCTCGAGGGCGGCGACCTCGTCATGGTGATCGACTAGGCGACCCCTCCACGAGCGGACCCTGCAGCGCGAGGGGGGCCCGGC
>JAEZZV010000353.1 GCA_023418375.1 Actinomycetes bacterium
GCGCCGGGGCGTCCGCCTGGCAGCCGGCGGCGCAGCCGTTCGCCGAGCCCGCTGCGGCGACGCCGTCGGCCGTCTTCGAGCCGGTGGGCCTGGGCTCGCCGGACCGCACCACCGGCACCGCCCCGGCCGCCTTCGTGCCCGCGATGGGGACGCCGTCGGTCGGGCAGCCGTTCGGGATCCTGCGACCCGCTGACCCCGCGGACACGGCGGTGGTCGAGCCGATCGGCGCCGTCACGCCTGCGTCGCCCGCGACCGCGGCGCCCGCCCGGGTCGCCGAGCCGGTGCGCGAGGATGCTGAGGACGGCGCGACGCCGCGCTGGGGGAGCGTCACCCCCGGCCAGGGATGGGCGCCGACACAGCGCCCCGCGCCGACGAGCGAGACGGCGCGTCCTGAGGAGCACGAGGATGAGCTGCCCGAGCCCCCGCGGCATCCCTACACGTGGCTGCACATGATCGTCCTGGTGCTGGTCGCGTTCGTCCTGGGCATGCTCATCTTCGTGGTGCTGCTCAAGGACTCCGGGACCGCGGCGGAGGGCGCCGGTACGGTGCCCGACGTGGTCGCGTGGTCACGTGCGGCAGTCCAGGTCGCGACGGGGGTGGGGGTCTGATGGCGGCATCGGAGCGGGCGGTCGAGCTCGCGCTCGTCGCCGCGCGCGCCGCGTCGGACCGCAAGGCCGAGGAGATCCTCGCGCTCGACGTGAGCGACCGGCTCGTGCTGACCGACGTCTTCGTCATCGCCTCGGCCTCCAACGAGCGTCAGGTCGGCGCGATCGTCGACGCGGTCGAGGAGGCCATGCTCAAGGCCGGTGCGAAGCCCGTGCGCCGCGAGGGCGTGCGCCAGGCCCGCTGGGTCCTCCTGGACTTCGTCGAGGTCGTGGTGCACGTCCAGCACGCCGAGGACCGCGTGTACTACGCGCTCGAGCGGCTGTGGTCGGACTGCCCGGTGATCGAGCTGCCGCCCGACGCGCGGGGCGGCGACGGGCACCAGGGCGACGGACAGGCGACGGTCGCGTGACGGCAGGCACGATCATCTGCTGGCGGCACGGACGTACCGAGTACAACGCCACCACGCGCATGCAGGGCACGATCGACATCCCGCTGGACGAGATCGGGCAGTGGCAGGTGGAGCAGGCGGCGCTCGACCTGTGGCGCCGGCACGCGCCGACGCGCATCGTCGCCTCGACGCTGGGCCGCGCTCAGGCGACGGCGCGGCAGCTCGCGGACCTCGTCGGGCTCGAGGTCGAGGTGGACGCGCGGCTGCGCGAACGGTCCTTCGGGGAGTGGGAAGGCCTGACCGCCGCGGAGATCGCCGAGCGGTGGCCGGAGGAGTTCGCCGTCTGGCAGCGCGGCGGCGACCCGAAGCGCATGGGGGCCGAGACGCGGGCCGCCGTCGCGGAGCGGTTCAGCGCCGCTGTGCGCGAGCTCGCGGCGCCGATGGCGCCGGGCGAGACGCTCGTGATCGTGTCCCACGGGGCCGCGGTGTCGCTCGGCCTGACGGCGCTCCTCGGCCTGGACGCGGTCGACTGGCGCGGCCTCGTGGGGCTCCACAACGCGCACTGGTCGGTGCTCAAGGCGAGCCGGGGCGACGCGTGGCCGGCGTGGCGCCTGGAAGCGCACAACGTCGGCCCGAGCGTGAGCGTCGCGGACTGGAACGCCGGGGTCCCGGCAGAGAGCCTGCCGTCCTCGGCGGCCGACGCCATGCGGTCCTGAACGGGGGAACCGGGCCGGGCGAGGCGAAGCCGGCGGCCGGGCGGTACGGATTTCCGCCACGGTCCGGTCGTCGCGTACACTTCACGAGGCCCTTCGGGGCCGCGGGGCTGTGGCGCAGCTGGTAGCGCACCTGCATGGCATGCAGGGGGTCAGGGGTTCGAGTCCCCTCAGCTCCACCGAAAGTGCAGGTCAGAGGCCGTCCCTCGTCGAGGGGCGGCCTTCGTGCTGCCGCTGGACCGCGCGGGTGCTCGTCGGTATCGGCTGACGGACTCCGATGGGCTGGCGTGGATTCCCGAGGACTCGACCTTGCGTCTGGCGCGGGGGATAGCTCCCGTTCGCCCGGGTCGGCCGGCGCGCGGAGCCGGGTGCCCGGCCCTCTTGGGCGTATGAGGTGCGCGTCCGTGCGTCGGTGGCATGGGTCTCGGCAGGGCACGTGCAGGCCAGCCGGTTGGCTGGACGCGAGGCGCGGCGGCGGCTCGAACGCCGCGATCGGCGCGACCGACCCCGCACCCGGAGTGCCCTGGTCTTCCGCATCAGTAGTGCGGATATACAAGTATATCGGGTATAGTGATGGAGTGGTCAGTACACCTGTGGTCGTCGTCGGCGACCGTGGTCCTCAGAGAAGACGGGCTCGATCATGAAATTGGTGAAGCCGGCTCTTGTCGCCAGCGCAGGAGCCGTCCTGGTGTGGTGCTTCGTCCTCGAACCGCAGATCACAGGTCTCGTCCTCGCGGGTCTGACGGTCCTCAGCGCCGCGTACATCTCCTTCGTCTACTTCGGGCGACCGCGCAGCGCGGTGACGCTCGATGGGATCTCGGGTCATGGGTGGCGCATGGTCGATCTCGGCCCGGAGACGATCAGCGGGAACGGGACGCGCTACGCCATCTACGTGCGGCGCGGGTCCTCAGCGAACCTGATCATCCACTTCTCGGGTGGTGGCGCCTGCTGGGATGGCGAGTCAGCATCGCGTCCGATCACCCCGTTGCGAGTGATGCGGGGCTACACCCGCGACCTGAGGGCCTTCTACTTCGCCTCCCTGACCCGTCTCTTCCCCGCGGCACTGACCGGGCTGGCGAACCGCCGTGACAGGAAGAACCCGTTCCGCGACTGGACGTTCGTGTTCATCCCCTACAGCACCGGCGACATGCACGTGGGCGACACCGTGAACAGGTACCTGCACCGTGGGCGCGAGGTCGCGGTGCATCACAACGGACACGCCAATGTCAGGGCAGCGTTGGCGTGGGTGTTCGCGAACTGCCGAGACGTGGGCAAGGTCATGGTCTCCGGGGAGAGCTCGGGGGCCTGGGGATCCGCCTTCTACGCCCCGCTGGTCGCCGATCACTACGAGGGCAAGCAGATCTACTGCCTCTCCGACGGCGCCGGGATCGTGTCGTCCCGGTGGCCGGACCTGTTCGAGCGAGTCTGGAGAGCCGACGCAGTCCAACGGCTCGGCTTCCAGGCCGGTGACGACGTCTACTTCGACGCCCTCGCCCACCGCACGGACGGGCGAGAGCGGAGCATCAAGTACCTGCATGCCAACACCCTGTACGACGACACGCTGACCCGATTCGACGCGGCGCTCAACCGGCGCCCCACCGCGACGGAGCATTTCATCGACGACTGGGCGTCGAACACGAGGGCCTCGATGAAGCGGCTCAGCGAGTCCGGTCTGGACTATCACTACTTCCTCACCGACTGGGGGCACGACGTCAAGCGGCACACAACCGCGCACACTGTGACGACCAACGAGCTGTTCCACAGGTGCGCGTCGGACGGGATCGACTACGCGCACTGGCTCGAGCGGAACGTGATCGACGACGAAGACCTCTCCGTCGGCGGGCGTCTCCTCGCCGAGCCAGGTGCACCGATCCCCCGTTGCGGGGAGTGAAGGAGTTCCCGTGAGCGTGATCACAGCCGCCCCGCCGGCGCATGCGTACCCGAGCGAAAGGACACGGTCATGACGGAGCCTGCGACGCCAGGCCGACGCGAGAGGAAGAGGGCCGCTACGCGCGCAACGATCCTCGACGCGGCGATCTCGCTCTTCCTGGAACGCGGCTTCGATGCCGTCACGGTCCGCGAGATCGCGGAGAAGGCCGACGTGACGCCCCGAACCGTCTTCATGCACTTCCCGCAGAAGGAGGCGCTGCTGTTCAGCGACGAGGACGGACAGCACAGGCGACTCGTCGAGGCGGTGCGCAACCGCCCGCCACGAACCACGGTCTCCGCAGCACTCAAGGTGCACTACCTCGCGGAGATCGAAGAGATGAGCTCCGCGTCTCAGCGGCGGATCCTCGCCGTGATGGAGCAAGCCCCCTCGGTGATCGAGTACGCCGAGAAGATGTGGGTCCGGCACGAGGACGCGCTGATCGCCCACATCACCCGCGAGCTCGACCTCGACGCCCCCAGCGACGAAGTGCGCCTGTACGTGAGATTCGCCCTCCAGATACAGCTTGTCGCCCGACGTGCGCCCGACCCGGAGGCGACCATCGACGCGGGCTTCGGACTGCTCGACGACGGTTGGGACCGCTACTGCAAGGAGCTCGGCTCATGATCGACCTCTCCGCATTCATCGAAGAGATCCTGGCGATGTGGACCAACCCCGATGTGGACGAGCGTCTCGACGTGATCCGTACCCACCTCACGACGGACGTCCGCCTTCACGACCACGACGGCACGTTCGAAGGCGAGGCAGGGCTGGAACGGTTCAGCGCGTCCCTGCGAGCCCGTTTCCCCCAGGCCAGGTTCCATCTGACCGCGCCGCCCGACGTCGTCGGCGACGGGATGCGGGTCATGTGGACGTTCGGCCCGGACGCGCGTCCCGACGCCGTCTCGGGCATGGACTTCATGCTCTGGGACGGCACACGTGTCCGAGCGATCTACGCATGGGTCAGCCGACCGCCGTCCCCGTAGCCGGTAGGCCGCGACGACCCCGCGGCCAGGCGCGCGGCGACGTCGGCCACCTCGTCCGGCGTCCCGACGATCTCGAAGTGCATCTCGTCCGGCCGGTCGAAGCCGCCGCCCCAGGCGAGCACGGGAGCCACCTCGTGCCCGCGGACCGGGCGGCAGGCCCAGCCCCACGAGCTCGCGACGTCCCCCGTGACGAGGCCGGCGCCGGGGCGAGGCCGGGGCTGCAGCGCGAGGTCGGTGACGGTCAGTCGGCCCCGACGCGGGTGTGGATCCGTTCGCCTGCGGCGCTGAAGACGCTGAGGATCTCGGCAGGGCCGTCGGCCGTCGCGCTGATGCTGTGCGGCACCAGGGTGTCGAACTCCGCTGCCTCCCCGGGCTCGAGCTGGTGCTCGGCGTCGTCGAGCACCAGCCGGACGCTTCCGCTCAGCACGAAGAACCACTCGAAACCGTCATGGGTGCGGGGGGCAGGTGCGTCGGCGCGGCCGGGCATCGTGATCTTGTAGGACTGGACGGGCGCGTGCTCGCGCATCAGCGGCAGGACCGTGACGCCGTCATGGCGCTCGACCGCGCGGTGCACCCGTGGATCGACCCGCTCGGGTGGCAGGAGGTCGTCGAGCTTGATGCCCAGGTGCTCGGTGAGCGGGACGAGGAGCTCGAGCGTCGCCTGCCGCTTGCCGGACTCGAGCCGCGACAGCGTGCTGGCCGACATCGCGGCCCGGTCGGCGAGGTCCTGGAGCGTCCAGCCGCGCGCCTGGCGGGCCGCCCGCAGCCTCGGTCCGATCCGGGAGATGCGCTCGGCGGTCATGTCCTGAGTTTGCCATTTCGGCAACTCGCCTTGCAAGAATCGCCGCGCGACTCGCATGGTGTCGGACATGGAGCCGACTCAGTGGGACGCCGTCGTGATCGGCGGTTCGATCGCGGGCCTCACTGCCGCGCAGATGCTCGGCCGCGCCCGGCGGGCAACCCTCGTCGTCGACGCGGGGGCGCCCCGCAACCGGTTCGCCAGTCGCATGCATGGTGTGCTCGGCCACGACGGCACGAGTCCCGCCGACCTGCTCACCCGTGGGCGCGCCGAGGTCCAGCGGTACGGCGTCGAGCTGCGCGAGGGTCGCGTCGTCGACCTGCGCGACGGTGCCGACGGGCTGGAGATCCGGCTGGCAGACGGCGACGTGCTCACCGCGCGTGCCGTGATCATCGCGAGCGGTGTCATTGACCGGTTGCCCCAGATCGAGGGCCTCGCGGACCGCTGGGGGCGCGACGTGCTGCACTGCCCGTACTGCCACGGGTACGAGGTCGCCGGCCGGCGTCTCGGGGTCGTCGCGACCTCGCCCGCGAGCCTTCACCAGATCGAGCTGGTTCGGCAGTGGAGCGACGACGTCACGGCGTTCGCCTCCCTTGCCGGCACGTTGGACGAGGCGACCCATGCAGGACTCGTCGCGCGCGGGATACGCGTGGTCTCCAGCCCCGTGCGCGCCGTGGAGACCGAAGGAGACGAGCTCTCCGGGGTGATCACCGCCGACGGCGAGCGGTACCCCCTCGACGCCGTGTTCGCCGCCCCCACCCCGGAGATCGACGTCGGGTTCGCCGCCGGCCTCGACCTGGCTCGCGCAGACCTGCCCGGCTCGCCCGTGCTTGTCGACGCGACCGGGGCGACGAGCCACTCGCGCGTCTGGGCTGCCGGGAACGTCGTCGCACCGTTCGGCAACGTCCCGCTGTCGATGGCGTCGGGATCGATGGCGGGGGCGGGTGTGAACGCGGCGCTCGTCGCCGACGACACCGCCCGCGCCGTCGCCGCTCGTCGGACCGAGCGCAACGCCGGATGGGAGGCGCGGTACGCCGAGGTGGGCGGATTCTGGTCCGGCCGTGTCAACGAGACAGTGGCCGCTGTCGCCGCGGCGCTCGATCCGGGCACCGCGCTCGACGTCGGCTGCGGCGAGGGCGGTGACGCCATCTGGCTCGCGGAGCGCGGGTGGTCGGTGACCGGCGTCGACGTGTCCGCCACGGCGGTCCGGCGCGCCGCCGCCGCGGCCCTGGCGCGTGGGCTCGACGGCGGACGCGTGACGTTCGCCGAGGTGGACGCTGTCGATGCGCTGCCTGACAGGGCCTTCGACCTCGTGACCGCGAGCTTCCTGCACTCGTGGGAGCGGGACTTCCCGCGGCTGCACGTGCTCCGGGCCGCGGCCGACCGCGTGGCCCCGGGCGGCCACCTGCTCGTCGTGTCGCACGTCGCGCCGCCGCCGTGGGTCAGCGAGCTCCCGCCCGAGGCGCCGGTCCTCCGTGACCCCCGGGACGAGCTCGCCCTGCTCGCGCTTTCCGAGGACGAGTGGGCCACCGAGATCGTCGAGACCCGTCTCCGCGACATCAAGGATCCGGACGGCAACCCGGCGGTCATCGACGACGGGGTGCTGCTCCTCCGTCGCCGTGCCTGAGCAGCGATGACCAGGCGCCACCGCACGCGGCGAGTCGTCGCCGCTCAGGGCGAGACGGATGGGCGTCCGGGAGAGCTCGCCGGTTCGGGTGCGGGGACGGTCGTGGTGCCGGTCAGCTCGCGGGCGAGATGGCCGGCGAGGCGGGCGGCCAGCGCGACCAGCGTGAGGGTGGGGTTCGCTGCGCCTCCGGTGGGAAAGACCGACGACCCGGCGATGTAGAGGTTGCTGACGTCGTGGACCCGGCACTGCGGGTCGACGACGCCGTCCCGCGGGCTCGAGCTCATGCGCGTGGTCCCCATGTGGTGGGCCCCCCCGACCGGCCGCGGCTCCCCGTCACGACCGAGCAGCGTGACTACGCGCCCACCGAGCAGGGCGCCGAGGTCGTCGGCGATCAGGCGCTGCCCCTCGACCATCGAACGGATGTCGAGGTCGCTGAGGCGCCAGTCGAGCCGCGCCTCCGGGACCCCGAGCCGGTCGAGCGTCGGCGCGAGTGTCAGGCGCGAGTGCCGGGTGGGTTCCTGCTCGCCCATCGCCCTCACCCGCAGAGTCGTGTGCCAGGCAGAGCGTCCCGTGACGGGAGAGATGCGTTCGTAGGCGTGACGGGCGAGCTGCGGGGCGTAGGCGGCGAGCCGCGCGAGCTGGCGTGGCGTCACCTCGACCGGGCTCCGCCGCCGCACGGCCGCCCGGAGCGCGGTGTAGGCGTCGACGACGGGCTGGTCCACGCGACCGTCGTGGCCGAACGCCGGCATCGCCGGCCCGGTGTGGCGTTGCACCTTGTACGCCGCGTTGAGCAGTCCGTGGTGCCGCAGCAGGGCCGGGTCGACGGCGAACTTGTCCTGGCGGGCATGGCCGCCGCTGACCACGATGTCCCACGGTCTCCTACCGTCTTCCGCGGGGGGTGGCACCTGGTCGCCGGCCGGGATGAAGACGCCCGACAGGTAGTGCGGGTGCTCCATGAAGTACCGCCCCACAAGGTCGTGCGCGTTGCCGAGACCGGCCGGCCGGACCCGCCGGGAGGCCAGAAGCAGGCGGGCGTTCTCGATCCCACCGCCCGCGAGCACGTACGCACCCGCCTCGACGAGCGCGGCGCCGTGGTCTGCCGACGAGCACCGCAGGTGGGTCACCCGGTGCCCATCCTCAGCGGTCATGACCTCGGTGACCGTCCAGCCGGCCATCACCCGTACCCGGGGGTGGGCGGCGAGGGCGGCGGGGATCTCGGTCGTGAAGACCGCGCGCGGGCCGAAGGAGTAGGCCCGTCGGACCAGGCGGCCGACGACAGGGCCCTCCCGAGAGGTGTCGAGCGCGCCGAGACCGAAGAGTTCCCGGGCACGCCGGTAGTGGGGCGCGAGCTCGGACCAGCCCAGCGGCCACCCCGGTACCGACGAGAGGCCACGGGCCTCCAGGTCCAGCTCGTCCAGCTCTCGAAGGCGGACCCGGTCCGGCCCCGCCGGCGTCACGATGTCCCACAGCACGCTGCTGCCTCCCACCCCCGCGCTGCGCGTCACAGCGGGGTCGTACGGCAGGCCGACGTTGTGCGTGGAGCGCACCGGCACGCCCGCCGCCGGCGGGTCGGCCGGACCGGCCTCCAGGACCAGGACCTCCAGGCCCGAGTCCCTCAGCTCGTAGGCGACGGTCAGCCCAGCAGGGCCGGCGCCGACGATGCACACGTCGGCACGGAGCTTCTGGGTCAAGGTCAGGTTCCTCTCGGAGGAGAGATCAAGCGTCGCCGGGCCCTCGGAGGGGCGCAACCGAAGGGCCGTGACCGCGCGACCCGCCGCAGGGTCGAACGCTTGGTTCCGGTGGACGCGCGGGGTGGGCCCTCAGCGTGCGGCCCTGCCCGCGCCGCGCGTCGCCGACGCGGCCGCGAGGGCACGCGCGTACTCCGGGCGAGCCCCGGTCGTCCGGACCTCCTGCAGCACGTGGTCGCGGACGCCGAGCGCGGCGAGCGTCGCGCGCAGCTCCGTGACGTCGTCGTCGGTCAGGGTCGTCGGGTCCACAGTGGTGCGCACCTGCACGGGTACGCCGGCCGCGAGCACGAGGTGCAGGGACTCGAAGGCGCGGTCCGCGCCGAAGGCGGCGCCGGTGACGGCGGCGTACCGCGCCCTGGGCCCCTTGATGTCCAGGCCGACCCAGTCGACGAGCGGCAGGACGGCCGCCAGGCGTCGGGGATACGCGCCGTTCGTGTGCAGCCCGACGGCGAACCCCGCCTCGCGGACGTCACGCATCGCGTCGGCGAGTGCGGGTTGGCGCGTCGGCTCCCCACCCGAGAAGACGAGGCCGTCGAGCAGGCCGCGACGGCGAGCGAGGAGGTCGCGCACCTGCGACCAGGACACGGTGCCCGCGCGTCGGGGGTCGATGAGGTCGGGGTTGTGGCAGTAGCCGCAGTCCCACGGGCACCCCTGGAGGAAGACCGTGGCGACCAGGTGGTCCGGCCAGTCGCACGTCGACAGCGAAGCCAGGCCGGCGACGACCAGCTCGTCCGCCGACGACCGCCGGCTCGTCCTGTCAGACACCTGCCACCTCCAGCGCGGGACGAGCCTGTGCCTCGGTGAAGGGCACCCGTTCGGCGTGCTCGCCCTTCTTCCCGACGTTGAACGAGCTCACGGGCCGGTGGTAGCCCATGACGCGCGTCCAGACCTCGCACGCCACCGGCTCGGCGCCGGGTTCCGCCTCGGCGCAGCGCGGGCAGGTGGCGTGCTCGCCGGCGAGGTAGCCGTGCGTCGGGCAGATCGAGAAAGTCGGGGTGACGGTCAGGTAGGGCAGTCGGTGGGTCGTGAGGGCGCGCCGCACGAGCTCGCGGCACGCGGTCGCGGACGACAGCCGCTCCGACATGTACAGGTGCAGCACCGTTCCACCGGTGTACTTGGCCTGCAGCTCGTCCTGGCGGTCCAGGGCCTCGAACGGGTCGTCCGTGAACCCGACCGGCAGCTGGGAGGAGTTGGTGTAGTAGGGGTTGTCCTCGGTGCCCGCCTGGAGGATGCCGGGGTAGCGACGCCGGTCCTCCTTGGCGAACCGGTACGTGGTGCCCTCCGCGGGCGTCGCCTCGAGGTTGTACAGGTGACCGGTGGCCTCCTGGAACTCGACCATGCGGGCCCGGACGTGGTCCAGGAGTCGTACCGCCACGGCGTGCCCCTCGGGGCTGGTGATGTCGTGCGCGTCGGCGGTGAGGTTGCGGATCATCTCGTTGATGCCGTTCACGCCGATCGTGGAGAAGTGGTTGCGCAGGCCCGCGCCCAGGTAGCGCCGCGTGTACGGGTACAGGCCCTCGTCGATGAGCCGGCCGACGACCTTCCGCTTGATCTCCAGGGAGTCCTTGGCGAGCACGAGCAGGCGGTCCAGCTCGGCGAGCAGTCCCGCCTCGTCGCCGCGGTGGGTGTAGCCCAGGCGGGCGCAGTTGATGGTGACGACGCCCAGCGACCCGGTCTGCTCGGCGGAGCCGAACAGGCCGTTGCCGCGCTTGAGGAGCTCGCGCAGGTCCAGCTGGAGCCGGCAGCACATCGATCGGATCTGGTTCGGCTCGAGGTCGGAGTTCAGGAAGTTCTGGAAGTACGGCAGGCCGTACTTGGCCGTCATCTCGAACAGCCGCTCGGCGTTCGGCGACTCCCAGGGGAAGTCCGGGGTGATGTTGTACGTCGGGATGGGGAACGTGAAGGCCCGGCCGGATGCGTCGCCTGTCGTCATGACGTCGATGTACGCCCGGTTGATGAGGTCCATCTCGGCCTGCAGCTCGCCGTACGTGAAGTCCTGCTCCACCCCGCCGATGACGGGGACCTGCTCGCGCAGGTCCTCCGGGCAGGTCCAGTCGAACGTGAGGTTCGTGAACGGCGTCTGGGTACCCCAGCGCGAGGGCACGTTGAGGTTGTAGACGAGCTCCTGGACGCCCTGCCGGACGGCGTCGTAGTCGAGCCCGTCGACGCGTACGAACGGTGCCATGTAGGTGTCGAACGAGCTGAACGCCTGCGCGCCGGCCCACTCGTTCTGCATCGTGCCGAGGAAGTTCACGATCTGCCCGACGGCGGAGGAGAAGTGCTTGGGCGGCGCGGCCTCGACCTTGCCCGGCACGCCGTTCAGGCCTTCGGTGAGCAGGGTGCGCAGCGACCAGCCGGCGCAGTATCCGGCGAGCATGTCGAGGTCGTGGATGTGGATCGCGCCGTCGCGGTGGGCGTGGCCGACCTCAGGTGGGTAGACGTGGGAGAGCCAGTAGTTCGCGGTGACCTTGCCGGAGGTGTTGAGGATCAGTCCGCCGAGCGAGTAGCCCTGGTTGGCGTTCGCGTTCACGCGCCAGTCGCTGCGGTCGAGGTACTCGTTGACGGACGACTCCACCTCGACCACGGTCCGCGCGTCCTCGCGCAGCCGGGCGTGCTGCTCCCGGTAGGCGATGTAGGCGCGCGCAGTACCGGTGTGCCCGGCGTCGAGCAGCGCCTGCTCGACGAGGTCCTGCACGTGCTCGACGTGCGGGTAGGGCGTCCCCTCGGCGGCCAGGCGTGCCACGACGGCGTCGGCGACCGGGGCCGCGTACGCGTCGGCGTGCTCGACGTCGGTGGCCCCGGTGGCGAGGCCGGCTCGCGCGATGGCGGACCGGATCAGCTCCGGCCGGAACGCCGCAGCCGCCCCGCTGCGCTTGATGACGCCCCGCGTCGGGCCCGTGCTCACTGCCATCGCGTCCTCCTCGTCTCGCGGACCCACATGTTGTGGACTCTCCGCATCCGGGCACTACATCTGGTGACGGGGAGCGATCCTGGGCCCGATGCGCGGACTCGGCCGGGACTTTCGTCCCCAGCCGCCGGCCGGCGCGCACGCGGGGTGCCGTCAGATCGCGGCGTGTCGCTCCATCTGTGGCTGCGACCCAACATGTAGATGCCAGTGCGGCGGGATGTGCCACATCTTGTGGTCGCTGGGGTGTGGGGTCTACTCTCGCGGAGCCGACGGTCCACCTGGACGGCGTGAGCCGAGCAGGTGGGGCAAGAGGGAACCCGGTGCGACTCCGGGACTGCCCAGCAGCGGTGAGCGGGAACGACAGTCGTCATGAGCACTGGGCGCGAGCCCGGGAAGCGACGGCCGGTAGGTGCGGGTACCTCGGTACCCGCGAGCCCGCGAGTCCGAAGACCTGCCGCCGGTGCGCGTACCGCCGGTACGCGCGGTTCCGGCGCCTCTCGGGTGGGCTCGGCGGAAGGGCGCGTGCGCGCCGTCGTCGGCCCAGAGCACCGGACCACCGGCTCGACCTGGGAGCACGCCGATGACGACCCTCACCGACCCCGCCCTCCACCGGTCCGGCTCGCCGGCGCCGTCCGGCACCGTCCACGTCACCAAGCGTGACGGCTCGCGTGAGCCGTACGACGCCGACCGCATCAACCGCGCGATCGAGCGGGCCACGGCCGGCCTGGCCGACCCGATCGCCAAGGTCACCCAGATCGCCTCCGAGCTGGCGATCACCTTGTTCGACGGGATCACCTCCGAGCAGCTCGACGAGGCCGCCATCGCCGTCGCCGTCCAGAACGTCAAGGACGACCCCGAGTTCGACACCGTCGCCGCGCGGTTGCTGCGCAAGGTGATCTACAAGCGGGTGCTGGGGGGCTACCGCTCCGACGTCGAGCTGGCCCTGTTGCACCAGGCTCGGTTCCCGGGCTACGTGCGCGACGCCGTGGAGGACGGCCTGCTCGACGCGCGGCTGGCGCAGGCGTTCGACCTGGACGCCCTGGCGGCGGCCCTCGACCCGGGCCGTGACGAGCTGCTGCGCTACGTCGGCACCGTGACGCTGACGAACCGGTACATGATCGTCGGCCGGGACCGGAAGCCGCTGGAGGTGCCGCAGTACTTCTGGATGCGGGTGGCCATGGGCCTGTCGCTGAACGAGGTCGACCCCACGGCGACGGCGCTCGCGCTGTACGACGCGATCTCCCGGATGGAGTACCTGCCGGCGGGATCCACGCTCGTCAACGCGGGCACCGCGTACCCGCAGCTGTCGAACTGCTTCGTCATCCAGATGGACGACGACATCGAGCACATCGCCACGTCCGTGCGCAACGTGATGTGGCTGACCAAGGGCACGGGCGGCATCGGGCTGTCGGTGACCAAGCTGCGCGCGGAGGGCTCGCCGATCCGGTCCAACAACACGGTCTCGACCGGCCCGATCCCGTTCATGCACACGATCGACTCGACGTTGCGGGCGATCTCCCGGGGTGGCAAGAAGTTCGGCGCGCTGTGCTTCTACATGGAGAAGTGGCACCTGGACTTCGGGGAGTTCCTGGACCTGCGGCAGAACTCCGGTGACCCGTACCGGCGCACCCGGACGGCGAACACCGCCGTCTGGATCAGCGACGAGTTCATGAAGCGCGTCGCCGACGACGAGGACTGGTACCTGTTCGACCCCGCCGAGACCCCGGACCTCGTCGAGCTCACCGGCGCCGCGTTCTCCGCCCGCTACGCGCACTACGTGGCCGAGGCCGAGGCCGGGCGGCTGCGCGCGTACTCCAGGGTCCGGGCGCGCGAGCAGTACAAGCAGATCCTGCTGACCCTGCAGACGACGTCGCACCCGTGGCTGACCTGGAAGGACACCATCAACACCCGGGCGCTGAACACGAACACCGGGACCATCCACCTGTCCAACCTGTGCACCGAGATCTGCCTGCCGCAGGACCGGGACACGATCTCCGTCTGCAACCTCGCGTCCATCAACCTGCCGACCTTCCTTCCGGGCGGCGCCACGGTGCTCGACTGGGACCGGATGGCACGAGCCGTGCGCCTGGCGGTGCGCCAGCTCGACAACCTCATCGACATCACGGTCTCGTCGGTTCCGGAGTCCGAGCGCGCCAACGCCGACAGCCGCGCCGTCGGGCTGGGCGTGATGGGCTTCACCGATGTCGCCGAGCGCCTCGGGCTCGCCTACGACTCGCCCGAGGCGGCCGACCTGATCGACACCGTCGTGGAGTTCGTCTCGTGGCACGCGATCGACGCGTCCGCCGACCTGGCCGCCGAGCGCGGCGCCTACCCCGCGTTCGAGGGCTCGGGCTGGTCGCGCGGGCTCGTCCCGTTCGACACCCTGGCCGCCGTCGAGGCCGACCGGGGCGTGCCCGTCGACGTCGACCGGACCGCCCGGATGGACTGGGACGCCCTGCGCGCCAAGGTCCGCCGCGGCATGCGGAACTCGACCCTCATGGCCATCGCGCCCACCGCCTCGATCGGCCTCGTCGCGGGCACGACGCCGGGGCTGGACCCACAGTTCTCGCAGATCTTCAGCCGCGCGACCTCGTCGGGCAAGTTCCTGGAGGTCAACCGCAACCTGGTCGCCGACCTGCAGCGGCTCGGGCTCTGGGAGCGGGTGCGCGACCGCCTGCTCGCCGCCCAGGGCGACCTGGCGGTGATCGACGACGTACCGGAGGACCTCAAGGCGGTCTACCGGACGTCCTTCCAGCTGTCGCCGTACGCGTTCCTCGAGGTCGCGGCCCGCGCGCAGAAGTGGATCGACCAGGCCATCAGCCGCAACATCTACCTCGCCGACCGCAGCGTCGACGCGATGGCCGAGCTCTACGCCACCGCCTGGCGCAAGGGCGTCAAGACGACGTACTACCTGCACATGCTGCCGCGCCACACGGCCGAGCAGTCCACGGTGCGCGTGAACAAGACCGAGAGCATCAACGCGACGGGGTCGGCGAGCGGCCGCCCCACGGCGGCACCGTCGAGCCCTGCGCCCGGCACGTCGGCCGGCGCGGTCCGCACCGGGTTCGCGGGGTTCGGCGCGGCGCGCAGGGCGACAGCGACGGCTCCCGTGTCGCCACCGCAGGGCACCGAGCAGCCGTCGGGCGCGACGGTGCTCGGGCGGGCCGAGAAGCAGCCGGACGTGCAGCCGGCGGACGTGCAGCAGGCGGACACGGAGGTCGTCGGCGGGGTCGCGTGCCCCGTCGACCCCATGGAGCGCCTGCAGTGCGAGTCCTGCCAGTGACCGACGGCGCGACCGCCACCGACCTCCAGCACACCCGACAGCAAGGAGAACGCATCATGGGCATCCTCGGCGCCGGCATCTCCGACGGCCTCCTGCTCAAGCCCGTCACCTATCCGTGGGCCATGGACCTGTACAACCAGGCCGTCGCCAACACCTGGTTCCCCAACGAGATCCAGCTCGGTGAGGACCTGGCGGACTTCGCCCGCATGACCGACGACGAGAAGCACGCCCTGGTGCACCTGGTGTCGTACTTCAACCCGAACGAGCTCCTGGTCAACAAGGCGCTCGCGTTCGGCGTCTACCCCTACATCAACGCACCGGAGGGGCACCTCTACCTCGCCAAGCAGATGTGGGAGGAGGCCAACCACACGATGGCCTTCGAGTACGTCCTCGAGACGTTCCCCATCGACCGCGACGCCGCGTACGCGAACCACGTCACGGTCCCGTCGATGGCCGCGAAGGAGGCATTCGAGACCCGCTTCATCCAGCGGATGACGTCCGACACGCTCGACATCACGACCACGGAGGGGAAGAAGGACTTCGTCCGGAACCTGATCGCCTACAACATCGTGCTCGAGGGCATCTGGTTCTACTCGGGGTTCATGGTCGCCCTGTCGTTCCGGCAGCGGAACCTGCTCCGCAACTTCGGCTCGCTGATGGACTGGATCATCCGCGACGAGTCGCTGCACCTGCAGTTCGGCATCAACCTCATCCTCACCGTGCTGGCCGAGAACGAGGACCTGCAGACCGCGGAGTTCGCCGAGGAGGTGCGGGCGATGATCCTGGCCGCCGTGGAGATGGAGGAGGCCTACAACCGGGACATGTTCCCGCGCGGGATCCTCGGTCTGAACGCCGACTACGTCAACCAGTACGTCAAGTACCTCACCGACCGCCGTCTCGAGGAGCTCGGCTTCGAGCCGGAGTTCGGCGTCTCGAACCCCGCGAAGTGGATGGCCACGGCCAACGACACCCTCCAGCTCGTGAACTTCTTCGAGGCGACCAACACCTCCTACGAGGTGAACGCGCAGGCGACGGCGCGCTGAGTCACCGGGCCCGGGCCTGGAGGCCGGGGCGCCGCGCACCCCGACGAGGGTGCGCGCGGCGGAGCGAGCCCGCCGCGCGCACCCGGGTCGACGACGCGGCGCCGGTCAGGACGCCGTCATGAACAGCAGCGCGTCCTGCCAGCCAGGCCAGGAGAGCGCCTTGGTGCCCGACGCGGCGAACGTCCCGACGGAGACCTTCGTCTGGGACGCCGGGTCGACCCACGTGAGCGTCACCGTGCTGCCGCCGAGCGCCGCGAGGTTCACCGTCGTCGCACGGTTGGACGGCACGTAGGTGACCGCCGTCCGGCCGGACACGCCGGTCACGGCCCGGTCCAGGCCCGTCGAGCTCCCGGCGCCGGAGGTCAGCACCACGCTCCTGGGCGTCATCGGGCCCAGGCCCGCGAGGTGCTGCGCGACGCGCGTGACGTCGGTCGCCGAGGTGTCGGTGATGCCGGTCTTCCACGCCGAGTCCAGGTCCCAGACGTTCTCGTGGCCGTAGGCGAAACCTGCGCCACCGAGGACCGACCACCAGGCCTGGGCACGGAGCCGGCGGTGGTCGAGGACCGGCGATCCGGTCCGGGCGTCGTAGTACGCCTCGGTCATGACCACCGGGAGGCCGCGTCCGGTGCTGGCGGCGACGTGCTTGTACGTGTACTCGTCGGAGTAGGCGGAGGCCACGGTGTGCCAGGACTGGCCCGAGAAGTGCGTGAAGCTGCTGACGCCTCGCCGGGCGTGGTACGTCATGAGGTGCCGGACCGGCTCGGCTGCGCGGATCGCGTTGCCCATCGCGTTCGTGGCGGCGGTCTTGTCGCTGCGGTCGCGGCCGCTCGGCACGCGGGCGACGTCGTCCGTGCCTGGGTTGTTGTCGCCGCCGAGCATCCAGACCACGTTCTCGTAGCCGCCGAGGCGCCGGCCGAGGAAGGTGCCGTAGGTGGTCGCGTTGGACGTCGTGACGTACGAGCGCCAGTCCTCACCGCCGTAGCCGTACCAGCACGGGACGAGCATGACGGCCATGCCGCGGTCCTTTGCCTGCTGGACGATCCACGCGACGTGGTCCCAGTAGTCGTAGTCGGCGCTCGCGGCGTCCCCCGTGCGGGCGCCCACCTCGAGCGGCCGGGCAAGGTCGGTCGCGTTGACGAAGGGCTGGTCGCCGTACGCGTTCGCCTTGCGGCCCAGGTGCAGGAAGGGCAGCACGGACATCTGGATCGCCGTGAAGCCCTGGTCGCGGCGCTTGTCGAGGAGGGTGCGGATGTCGGCCTGCTGGAGCAGGCTCGGAGCAAGCCACGCGGTGTCGGCGAGGTAGCTGAAGGGCTTGCCGTCGGCGTCGACGAGCGAGCGCGCGTCCGTGCTCGCCCGGAGCGGGTACCGGACGCCGGGCGGCGGCGTGGGTGCCGGCGGCGTGGTCGGCGGGGGCGTGGTCGACGGAGTGACCAGCACGGCCTCGACGGCGGACAGGGTGGCCTGGTCCGTCCGAGCGCTGAAGGAGAGGTCGAGCGCGCCGTCCGTGACGGCGACGTCGGTGGTGACGGTGTGGGCGGTGTGCGCCCCGGCGGCTGCCACCAGGTCCAGGTCGCGGGCGACGGGCACGGACCCCTCGGCGGTGACGGAGAACACTCGCTTGCCGACGGCGGTGTGGTAGTTCTCGAGCATGTGGAGCGTCACGCGGTAGGTGCCCGCGGCGGGCACGGGAAGGCGGTAGGCGCTCATGCCGACGTGCAGCTGCTGGTAGAGGGTGTCGTCGGCGGTGCCCTCGACGGGCTTGGCGGCGGCCGTCGTGTGCCGACCGCCGGTGGCGCCGGTGCATGCGGACCAGCCCTGTCCGGCCGTGTCGGTGTGGGCGCTGCCGCCCACGTTGGCGCGGGCGACCGTCGGTGCGGCGGTGGATGGCGCGGCCACGGCCGCGACGACCGTCTGGTGTGGCGTCGCCGCAGCCCCGGTGACGGTGCCTGTCGTGCTGATCACGGCCAGCGCGCCGGCCAGGGCGAGAGTCCTTGTCAGTGTGTGCATGCCCGTCCTTCGGCGGGTCTTTTCACCCGGGTGAGACGGCGACCAAGATCGACATCGCCCAAACCATGACCATCGAGGCCGTGAGCGGTGATCATGGGACCTTCGCCCCGCACGCGGTGCGCGCGGCTCCCAGCTACGCGCCGGTGAGGCGGGCGGCGACCTCGGCCACCTCGTCCGGCGTCCCGACGATCTCGACGTGCATCTCGTCGGGGCGGTCGAAGTCGCCGCCCCAGGCCAGGACGGGCGCGACCTCGTCGAGAATCGCCCGCAGTCGAGCAACCTGCTCGTCGGTGAACGTCCCTGACGAGCCGAGTGGGTGCACGGTGGCGTTGAGGTCGATGGCGGTGCCCGACGCGTGGTTCGACAGGCCGTCGTCGTGCCCGCGGACCGGGCGGTAGTTCCAGCCCCAGGAGCTCGCGGGGTCGATCGGCTCGACCTCGGCGTCGAACCGCTCGGCGACGTGCGCCAGCACGGTGTACACGTCACCGTCGCGCACCTGGCCGGTCACCCAGGGGAACGGCACGAGGCGGGCGTCGTCGCTGTCGCTGATTGCGTCCCACCCGTTCTGGGAGGTGTTCTCCGCCCGCTCGGGGGTCTCGGCCTCCGGGCCTTCGCGAAAGACGCCCCATGCGAGCACCACCACGACGGCGAGCGCGGCCAGGGCGATCGGGTAGGCCCAGGGATGCTGCGGGGCGGTCGTCGGTCGGGGCGCTGGTCTCGTCGCGGTTGCCATGGTCCGACGCTAGGAACGCGCGCCGCGCCCCCGCGTCGGGCCACGGGACCCCGGTTCAGCCCGCCGGGCCGAACCGGCGGTGGAGGTGGCTTCGACCCGGGGATGGAGACGTGGGCGTCACGCGACGATCGTGAGGTGGCCGGTCGCGGGGGCCCGCCGCAGGCGTGGCAGCGAACACCCCCGGTCCACGGCGACCCGGTCCGGGTCGGCGGCGTCCACCTTCACCTGGCCGCGCCGGCCTATCAGCCTCTGTGAATTGCGGAGAAATGCGCCGTGCAAATACGGTCGCACGATTGTTCACGGTGCACCTCATTCTCGCGGCAGACTCGTCGATAACATCGAGAGAGCCGTACTCCTTCTCGCCTCAGGTCGAAAGCTGGTGCTGCGGGTATGACCGTCGGTGCGCGTTCCACAGTGGGCAAGACCCTCCTGGTGTCCGGCGTGACGCTCGGACTCGCGGTCCTCGGGGCGGTGGTCGCACCGCCGCCGTCGGCGATGGCGGAGCCGGCGGCAGGGGCGGCACTCTCCGTCGACGGCAACCCCGCCACGGCGGATGCCGCGTGCACGCCGGCCACGCCGCCGGGCGACGACGGGTACTGCTGGGACGGCGGGACCCTGCTGATCCTCGACGACGTCCACGTGAACAGCATCAGCGCCGCCGGCGTGAACCTGACCGTCCACCTGGTCGGGGCCAGCGGGATCGCGGGCGGCATCGCCGTGTCCGGTGGAGACCTCACGTTCGACGGCACCGGCGCGGCCCGGGTCGACATCGGGACCGCCGGCGAGACCGCGACCGCGATCTCCGCCGCTCACCTCACGGTGGGCGTGGGCTCGAGCACGGTGACCGTGCGCGTCGTCGCCGGCGTCAGCGTGCCGTCCGCCGAGGCGACGGTCGTGGCCGGCAACACGTACGAGTACTCGTCCGGCGCCCCTGCGGGTGACGACCCTGCTGGTGAAGAGCCTGCAGGTGACGACCCCGGTGATGCTGCCCCCGTCGCTGCTGTCCCGGTGGTCGGGGCGGAGCTGTTCGTCGACGGCACCGCCGCGACGGCGGACGCCGCGTGCACGACCGCCACGCCGCCGGCAGCGGACACGTTCTGCTGGGACGGCGGGACGTTGCTGATCCTCAACGACGTCAGCATCAACACCATCCAGGCGCGCGGGACCGTGGGCGCGCTCGACCTCACCATCTACCTGATCGGTGTCAGCGAGATCACCGCCGTCGGTCAGGACGGGATCTCCGTGTTCAACGGCAACCTGACCTTCGACGGCACAGGGACACCGAGGGTGGAGATCGGCACCGCCGACCAGACCACCTTCGCCATCTCGATGGCGCCGGTGGCCACGCCAGGTCACCTGACCGTCGGCGTCGGATCCAGCACCGTCACCGTGCGCATCGTCGCAGGTCAGAGTGTTGCGCCGGCCGACGCCACTGTGGTCGCCGGCAACGTCTACGAGTACACCGCGCCTGGTCCTGGTCCTGGTCCTGGCCCTGGCCCCGGCCCTGGCCCCGGTCCCGGGCCTGCCGCTCCCGGCACGCTGACCATCGGTGGAGTGGTCCTCGTCCAGGACGGGGCGCGGACGGCGGACGACGTGCCCGGTGTGACCGTCGACCACATGTCCATCCCCCCGATGGTCGAGTTCTGGACGGTGGACTTCGCCGGGTCCGCCGATCCCGCGGCGCCCACTCCTTACGGGGCGGTGGAGGTCGGGGGCGGCGAGTCGTTCTTCGTCGGCACCAGCGGGTACGCCTCGTTCGGGACGAACGCCGACGGCCTGTCGTTCGACGGCGGGGACGACCACGGCGGGTTCGTCTTCATGGGTCCCGACACCGGCGCGGCAGGGCTCTTCCTGCAGGGCGGGATCGTCTCCGACCAGGTCAACCTCGACGGTGCGATCCATGTCCGGGTCGGCTCGGCGCTCGCCCCCTCGGCGACCGGCGTCACCGCCGATCGTGGCGTGAACGCCTACAACTCCGGCGCCGCCGGCACCGCGCTGCTCGAGGTGTTCACCGCCTCCGGCGTGCCAGGGGTCACCGCCACCTCGCCCAGCATGGTCCAGGCGGAGTCGAACGGCGTGATCCGGATCAGCTCCGGTGGCGCGGCCTTCGTCGGCTTCGCGGCGGACGAGGTCCGGGTCTCCAGCGGCGGGGAGATCGACGTCACGTTCGGGACCTCGCTCGGCGTCACCCACGCGGTCTCGACCGTGTGGCCGATGCAGGACGTCGGGTGCATCGAGGCCGACGCCCCACCGGTCGACCCGATCCTCGTCCCGGCCGACGTCGCCGGCGACTTCGGGGACGACCCGGACAAGCGGTACGTGCTCGTGACGACCGCCGGCACCTACCACCTGACGTCGACCGCACCCGCCCTGGTGAACTTCAGCTGGGAAGAGGGCTGGGACGCGACGAACCCGGTCACGGGCGGCCGGGTGTGCGTGCTCGCGTCCCGCGGGTGGGCCCAGGTCGACCAGGGCGTGTACTTCAGCTTCATGATCGAGGAGGGCAGCGAGGTCACCCTTCTCCTGCTCCCGGACCACGAGTACCAGTTCGCCTCCGGCGAGTTCGAGTACCTCGGCCCGTCCGGCATCGGCGGGGGCACCGTCCCGGTCGAGCCGATCACGAGCAACGCGGCCGAGTACACCTTCACCATGCCGGCCCTGAACATCGCGTTGTCGGCGGTGTTCGAACCGGTGGCCGACCCGCCGGGCGACGTCACGGGCACCGATGCGATCGTGTCGGCCACCGTCGACGTGCCGCCGGCTGACATCCACGGCAACGCCCAGCTCGACGTGGACGACCTCGCGACGCCGCCCAACGCGGCGCAGTTCGTCGCGGCGGCCGGTGGGCGCACCATCAGCGGCTACCTGGACGTCTCGCTGGAGCAGAGCATCCAGCAGGGGGACACCGGCGGGGCCTGGGTGACGGAGATCCCCACGCTGAGCGCGCCCAGCCAGGTGACGCTGCAGCTCGACAAGGAGCTGAGGGGCTTCACCGACTACGTGGTGATCCACGACACGGGCTCCTCGGTCGTCACGATCCCGGCGACCTACGACGCCGCGACCGGTGCGCTCACGTTCGCGACCGACGGGTTCTCCCCCTACGCGATCGCCCACGCCACGCCGGCGCGACTGCCGGCGACGGGCGCCCCGGCGCAGCAGCTCCTCGTGCTCGGCGCGGCGGCAGTGCTGCTGATCGGGACCGGGCTGGTGATGCTGCGCACGAGGCGGCGACTCGAGTAGGCGTGCCGCAGGCGGGTTTCATGGGATGACCGGGCGACAGCGGGATACCCGGTAGGGCATACTGGCGGTGAAGGCCGCGCGATCTGCGCGCCCTCCGTCGTGGAGCACCGGCGGGCCATCTCTTCGGAGCAGAGCCCGGCAAGCCGCCGCGAGCCCCGACCTCGATCCCCGTGAGGACTACCCACCTGTGCCTTCTGCACCCTCCTTCGTCTCCCTCGGCGTGCCCGAGACCCTCGCCCGCGTCCTGACCGGCGCCGGCATCACCGAGCCCTTCCCGATCCAGCGGGCCACGCTGCCCGCCACCCTCGAGGGCCGCGACGTCCTCGGCCGCGGCCGCACCGGCTCCGGCAAGACCCTCGCCTTCGCCCTCCCCGTGGTCGCCCGCCTCGCGGGCGGCCGGACCGTCGCCCGGCGTCCGCGCGCCCTGATCCTCGCCCCGACCCGCGAGCTCGCCACCCAGATCGCGGCGACCCTGGCGCCCCTGGCCGACGCCGCGGGACTGCGGATCACCACGGTCTTCGGCGGCGTCACCCAGCACCGGCAGGAGGTGGCGCTCGCGGCCGGCGTCGACGTCGTCGTCGCCTGCCCGGGGCGCCTGGAGGACCTGCTGAAGCAGAAGGTGCTCACGCTGGACGGCATCGAGATCACCGTCCTCGACGAGGCCGACCACATGGCCGACCTCGGCTTCCTGCCCGGCGTGAAGCGGATCATGGGTGCCACGCCGGCGCGCGGCCAGCGGCTGCTCTTCTCCGCCACCCTGGACAACGGGGTGGACGAGCTCGTGCGGCGCTTCATGCACGAGCCCCTGCGGCACTCGGTGGACCCGGCCGAGTCCCCGGTCGTGGCGATGACGCACCACCTGTTCACCGTCGACGGCCCTGCCACCAAGCGTGAGGTCGTCGAGCACCTGGCCTCCGGCACGCAGCGGCGCCTGCTGTTCACGCGGACCAAGCACCAGGCGAAGAAGCTCGCCAAGCAGCTGACCAGCGCGGGCATCCCCGCGGTGGACCTGCAGGGCAACCTCAGCCAGCCGGCGCGCGAGCGGAACCTCGCGGCGTTCGCCTCGGGCGAGGTGCGGGTTCTCGTCGCCACGGACATCGCCGCGCGCGGCATCCACGTCGACGACGTCGGCCTCGTGGTGCACGTCGACCCGCCGGCCGAGCACAAGGCCTACCTGCACCGCTCCGGCCGGACCGCGCGCGCGGGCGCCGGCGGTGATGTCGTCACGCTCGTCCTGCCCGAGCAGATGGCCGACGTCCGCACGCTGACCCGGCAGGCCAAGATCACGGCGACGCCGCAGCCGGTCCGCGTGGGGTCGCCGGTGCTCGAGGCGCTCGTGGGGGAGCCCGCGCCGCGCGTCGCGCCCGCTCCGGTCG
>JAEZZV010000006.1 GCA_023418375.1 Actinomycetes bacterium
AGTCCGCGTTCAGCCAGGCGATCGCGCCGGCGAGGGCGAGCGCGAGCGGCAGCGCGCCCCCCCGCGGCGTCGGCGGCCGGGCCGAACGCGACGAACACGCCCGCGCCGAGCATCGCCCCCAGACCGACGACGACGGCGTCGCGCAGGCCGAGACGGCGGGCGAGGCGGGCGGTCACCCGCCCCCACCCGACGCGGGCGTCAGGCCGACTCCCGGACGACGAGCTCGGCGTGGAAGATCCGCGGCACGACCTCCTCGTCCGCACCGAGGATCTTGGCGAGCAGCAGCTCGCCCGCGGCCCGGCTCATCTCGACCACGGGGTTGCGCAGCGTGGTGAGCGGCGGGGTGGTCGACGTGGCGACGCCGAGGTCGTCGTAGCCGACCACCTTGATGTCGCCGGGCACGGAGCGACCGTGCCGCGCGAGGACGCTCAGCGCGCCGGCCGCCATGAGGTCGGACGCCGCGAAGATCGCGTCGATGTCCGGGTAGGCCGCGAGCAGGCGCTCGGCGGCCGCGGCGCCGCCGGCGGAGGTGAAGTCGCCGCGCGCCATCGCCTCGTCCGACAGCCCGGCGTCGTGCAGCGCGGACCGCCAGCCGGCGAGGCGGTCGAGGCCGGCCGCCATGTCGAGCGGACCGGCGATCGTCGCGATGCGTGTGCAGCCTGCCGCGATGAGGTGCTCGGTGGCGACCCTGCCGCCGTGCTCGTTGTCGACGTCGACGAACGTCACGTCGCCCGCGTCGGACCAGGGACGGCCCACGAAGACCGTCGGGAGCCGCGAGTCGTGCAGCACCTGGTCGAGCGCGTCGTCTCGGTGGTGCGACACGACGACGGCGCCGTCGACGTGCCGGTTGAGCAGGTAGCGCGTGGTCCGCTTGGCCTCCTCGCCCCTGCGGGCGATGAGGAGCACGAGCTGGATGTCGGTCGGGTCCAGGGCCGCGGTGATGCCCTGCAGGGTGCCGGCGAAGTACGGGTCGGTGAGGACGCGCTCGTCGGGCTCGGGGACGACCAGCGCCACGGAGTCGGTGCGGCGCGTGACCAGGCTGCGCGCGGCCCGGTTCGGCGTGTAGTTGAGCTCGGCGATCGCGGCGTCGACCGCGGCCTGCGCCGCGGGACTGACCTTGAGCCCGCCGTTGATCGCGCGCGACGCGGTCGAGCGGGAGACGCCCGCGCGCCGGGCCACCTCCTCCAGCGTCGGCGCGTGCGGCAGCGCGATCCCCGTCCGGCCCGTGGCCGGTGCCCCCGAGCGGGCGTCGTCCGTCATCCGGACCTCTCCTCCCACGGCAGCCCGCCCTGGGCCGCCACCTGCGCAAACCACTCGCCCGACGCCTTCAGGGTGCGTCGCTGCGTCGCGTAGTCCACGTGGACGATGCCGAACCGGCGCGAGTACCCCCACGCCCACTCGAAGTTGTCCAGCAGTGACCACACGAAGAACCCGCGTACGTCCGCGCCGGCCGCGACGGCGTCGGTGACGGCGCCGACGTGGGCAGCGAGGAACGCGCGCCGTTCGGGGTCGTCGACCCGGCCGTCCGGGCCGACGACGTCATCGTAGGACGCGCCGGTCTCCGTCACCGCCAGGGCGACGCCGGCGGGGCCGGTGTACTCGGCCTCCAGGCGCAGGAGGAGTCGGGTGAGGCCCTCGGGCTGGACCTCCCAGCCCATCGACGTCCGCGGCAGCCCGCGCGGCACGCGGTGGATGCCGGCGGGGGAGGGCAGCGGGCTGCCGACCGGCCTGGTCAGGGGGGGCAGGCCGTGCAGCGGCGTCGCCGGCGGGCGGTGGCTCACGGCCTGGCCGTGGTAGTAGTTCACGCCCAGGAGGTCGAACGGCGCGGCGATCGTCGCCAGGTCGCCGTCGCGGATGTGGTCGGTCAGACCGAGGTGCTCGGTCTCCGCCAGGACGTCGGCCGGGTACTCCGCGCGGAACAGCGGGTCGAGGAAGATCCGGTTCCACTGGCCGTCGACGCGCCGGGCCGCCTCGACGTCGGCCGGGTCGGTCGGGTCGGCCGGGTCGGCGACGTCGAGGTTGAGGCTGATGGCCAGCCGCGCCGCGGGGTCGCGCCTGCGCAGCTCGGTCGCCGCCAGGCCGTGGGCGAGCAGCAGGTGGTGCACCGCGGCCATCGCCGCGCGGAAGTCCTGCCTGCCGGGCGCGTGCTGGCCGTTGCCGTAGCCGAGGAAGGCCGAGCACCACGGTTCGTTGACGGTCGTCCACACGTCGACCCGGTCGCCGAGGGCGTCGTGCAGGGTCGCCGCGTACTCGACGAAGCGGTAGGCGGTCGACCGTTCCGCCCAGCCCCCGCGATCTTCCAGCGCCTGCGGCAGGTCCCAGTGGTACAGCGTCAGCCAGGGGGCGATGCCCGCCTCGAGCAGGGCGTCCACCAGCCGGGAGTAGTAGTCCAGGCCCGCCCGGTTCACGGGGCCGTCGTCCGGCTTGACCCGCGCCCACGACGCCGAGAAGCGGTAGGCGCCCAGGTGGAGCGCGCGGGCAGCCGCGACGTCCTCCGCGTACCGGTAGTAGCTGTCGGTGGCGACCTCGCCGTCGTGGTCGTCCACGACGGCGCCCGGGGTGCGGCAGAAGACGTCCCAGATCGAGTCGCGGCGGCCCTCGAGGTGCGCGGCGCCCTCGACCTGGAACGCGGCGGTCGACGCGCCCCAGACGAAGCCGGCCGGGAGCGCGGGCGCTGCTTGCGTCATCGACCCGTCCCGCCTCGCGTCCGCCGCGCTCCGCGGCGGCGGTCCCCGCCGGTCGCGAGGGCTGCGACGCGGCACCGGTGAGAGCGATCCCACCCGGTGAAGCCATCCTGGCTCCGGCGCTCACCGGGTGTCAACACCTCCGCGCTCCTCAGTCGGGGTGCCGCGCGAGCCAGGCCGCCCCGGCGCTCTGCTCGGCCTCGAGCGCCGCGCGCACGGCCCCGGCCGCCGCCTCCTCCAGGGCGGCGGCGAACAGCGGCAGCGAAGCCTTGAGCTCGCCGTCCACCTCGACGACCGAGCCCCCCGCGTCGTCGGGCACGAGCTGGAGCCGACCGGTGAAGCGCACCGGGGCGCCCACGATCTCCAGCACCGCCGAGCCCTTCCGCTCGCCGTCCGCGAGCGGCTCCCACGCCTCGACGTGGCGCACCTCGAGCGACGAACCGACGAAGCCGCGGAACTGCGCGGGGATGCTGTCGGTCGGCATCTCACGGCGTGTCGTCACGGTGAAGCCCCGGTCGGGGTCGCCCACGACGTTGGCGTGATGGGTCAACGCTCCCGAGGCGCGGAGCTTGTCCTCGACGAACTCGGTATCGGCCAGCATCCTGCCCACGCGGGCGACGTCGGCGTCGTAGGTGAGCGTGGCGCGCAGGTGCACGGGGTCCTCCCTTGGGCCGTGGCACGAGGCTAACAAGGAGCAGGGGCCCAGCACCTAGGCTGTTCGGCGTGTCCACGCTCAGCGACCTGATCGCCCGCCACGGCCAGCTGCCCCCGCGGGACGTGGAGTGGCTGCACCTGCTCGTGGGCGACTGGCAGCTCATCTCCGACCTCGCCTTCGCGGACCTCGTCCTGTGGCTCCCGACGCCGGCCGGCAACTTCGTTGCCGTCGCGCAGGCGCGTCCGTCGACGGGCGCGACCGTGCACTACGACGACGTCGTGGGCTCGACCGCCCCCGAGGGCCTGCGTCCCCAGCTCGAGCGCGCGATGGCGGACCTCGCCATCCAGCGATCGCGCGAGCCCCGCTGGTTCGGCACGTACGCGGTGCGCGAGGAGGCCGTACCCGTGCTGCACGACGGGCGGGCGCTCGCCGTCGTCGCGCGGCAGACGAACCTGGGTGGCGTGCGCACGCCGAGCAGGCTCGAGCTGAACTACGTGGAGGCCGCCGACGACCTCGTCGGGATGCTGGCGCGCGGTGAGTTCCCCTCGCCGGACTCGGCCACCGGCCCACGGCGCGGCGCCCCGCGCGTCGGCGACGGGCTGATCCGGCTCAACTCCGAGGGCGAGGTGCTCTACGCGAGCCCGAACGCGCTGAGCTGCTTCCATCGGCTCGGCGTGCTCGGCTCCCTGGTGGGGGAGTCGCTGGCCGAGGTCACGACCGGGCTCCTCGAGGACCACTCCACCGTCGACGAGTCGCTGCCCCTGGTGGTCATGGGGCGTGCCCCGTGGCGCACGGACGTCGAGGCGCGTGGCGTGTGCATCAGCCTGCGGGCGGTGCCGCTGACGGAGCGGGGCCAGCGCATCGGCGCGGTGCTGCTGTGCCGGGACGTCTCCGAGCTGCGCCGGCGCGAGCGCGAGCTGCTCACCAAGGAGGCGACCATCCGGGAGATCCACCACCGGGTGAAGAACAACCTCCAGACGGTTGCCGCGCTCCTGCGCCTCCAGGCCCGGCGGATGCACTCGCCCGAGGCCAAGGCCGCGCTCGAGGAGGCGATGCGCCGCGTCTCGACGATCGCGCTGGTCCACGACACGCTCTCGCAGGCGCTCGACGAGGCGGTCGACTTCGACGAGCTCGTCGACCGGAGCCTGCGGCTCGCGGCGGATGTCGCCTCGGGCGGGACCGTCCCGGTGCGGACTGTCCGGGAGGGCACGTTCGGGATGGTCCCCGCCGAAGGGGCGACGGCGCTGGCCCTGGTGCTGACCGAGCTGGTGACGAACGCCGTCGAGCACGGTCTGGTCGGCAGCGGCGGGGGGACCGTGGAGGTCATCGCCGAGCGCTCCGGCGCCCACCTGCGCACGACCGTCGCGGACGACGGCGTGGGCGTGGACCCGGAGCACGGCCCCATGAGCGGGCTCGGCACCCAGATCGTCGAGACCCTGGTGCGCAACGAGCTCCGCGGCAGCATCACCTGGGCGCCGCGCGAGGGTGGCGGTACCCAGGTCGTCCTCGAGGTCGAGCTCCGCGACCGTCGCCGCGAGAGCTGACGGGCGCCCGCGCGAGCTGACGGGCGCCCGCGCGAGCTGACGGGCCGGAGCACCCGAGGTCCCCGGACAGACGTCGGCCCCGGGACCGCAGGGGGCGGAGGGTCCCGGGGCCGACGGGTCGGTGAGGTCGCTCAGCCGGCGCGGCGGGCGCGCGCGGTGCGACGCTTGAGCGCGCGGCGCTCGTCCTCGGAGAGGCCACCCCAGACGCCGGCGTCCTGGCCGGACTCGAGGGCCCACTTGAGGCACGTGTCGATGACCGGGCAGCGGCGGCACACGGCCTTCGCGTCCTCGATCTGCTGCAGCGCGGGCCCGGTGTTCCCGATCGGGAAGAACAGCTCGGGGTCCTCGTCGAGGCACGCAGCGCGGTGGCGCCAGTCCATCAGGTACTCCTCCAGACACACCTGAAGGCACACCTGTGGCGTGCTCTTCGGTGAGGGGATCAAAGGTGAACGTCCTATGACTGGATCAAGGGTCACACGCTTTCTTCCGGGTGCACAAGAGGTGTCGGCTGTGTTTCGCCCGTGGGGGGGTGAGGCGTTGATCACATCGGTTCGACCCGTGACCAACGGCCTAGGCTCACGTCGCGTGAGCCCCGTATCCGGTCCCCCCGCCGCCCCCTCCGCCGACGACGCCGACGGGTCCGGCGACGCCGCGCGCGGCAGGGTGCCGCGCCCCCCGCGCAGCCTGGACGTCGTCCTCGTCGGCGCCGTGGTCGAGGCCGCCGCCCTCGGGGCGGGCG
>JAEZZV010000038.1 GCA_023418375.1 Actinomycetes bacterium
GGCTGGTCGCCCGGGTCGGCGACGGGTACGGGCTGCCGGAGTGATGCAGGTGACCGTGCCCCCGGAGCTGCCCGCCATCCCCCCGGGCCTCGCCGCGTTCGCCGCGCGCGGCCCCGCGTGGGCCGACTGGCTGGACCGCCTGCCGCGCCTGCGCGCCGACGTGCTCGCGGACTGGGCCCTCACCCCGGACGGCCCGGCGACGCACGGCCGCTGCGCGCTCGTCCTGCCGGTCCGGACCGAGGAGGGTGCGCGCGCGGTCCTGAAGCTGACCTTCCCGCATCCCGAGGCCGAGACCGAGCACCTCGCGCTGCGCCGCTGGGGCGGGCGCGGCGCGGTCCAGCTGCTCCGGGCGGACCCGCACCGCTTCGCACTGCTGCTGGAGCGCCTCAAGCCGCGCGACCTGCGCGACCTGCCGACCGACGACGCCGTCGCCGCCGTCGCCGGGCTGTACGGGCGGCTGCACGTACCGGCCCTTCCCCAGACGCCGCGGCTGTCGACGCACCTCGAACGGTGGGCGGACGGCCTGGCGGCGCTGCCGCGCAGCGCGCCCGTGCCGCGACGCTACGTCGAGCAGGCCGCCGGGCTGGCCCGGGGCTTCGCCGCCGAGCCCGCGCTCGACGCGCGGCTGCTGCACGGCGACCTGCACGACGCCAACGTGCTGGCGGGCCTGCGCGAGCCGTGGCTCGCCATCGACCCGAAGCCGCTCGCGGGCGACCCGCACTGGGAGCCGGCGCCGCTGCTGTGGAACCGGTGGACGGCGGCCGTCGGTGGCGGGGACCTGCGCGGTGCGTTGCGGCACCGGCTGTGGCTCGCGTGCGACGTCGGCGGGCTCAATCCGGACCGCGCGCGCGACCTCACCGTGGTCCGCGTCATGGTGAACGCGGTGTGGGAGATCGAGGACGCGGCCGCGCGCGGGACGGAGCCCGACCGCGAGTGGCTCACGCGGCAGGTGGCGATCGCCAAGGCCGTCCAGGACTGACCGCGGGCCCGCCGCCGTCTACAGGTGCACGAGCATCCGAGTGTTGCCGAGGGTGTTCGGCTTCACGTGCGCGAGGTCGAGGAACTCGGCCACGCCATCGTCGTGCGAGCGGAGGAGCTCGGCGAACACGTCGGGGTCCACGGGCGTGCCGTGGATCGCGTGGAACCCGTGCCGGTGGAAGAAGTCGACCTCGAAGGTCAGGCAGAACACCCGCTGCAGGCCCAGGGCCCGGGCGCGCTCCAGCAGCGCCACCAGCAGCGCGTGCCCGATGCCGCGGCCGCGCAGCCCCGGCTGGACGGCCAGCGTGCGGACCTCGCCCAGGTCGGACCACATCACGTGCATCGCGCCGCACCCGACGACGACGCCCGACGCGTCCTCGGCGACGAGGAACTCCTGCACCGCCTCGTAGTAGCCGACGAGCTCCTTGGGCAGCAGGATCCGCTCGCGGGCGTACGGGTCCACCAGGTCGCGGATCGCCGGGACGTCCTTCGGCAGGGCGGGTCGCAGCCGGATCGCGCCGTCCTCGGCCGCGGCCTCGCGCGCGACGACGGGGCGGTCGTCGTCGGGCGAGAGCCAGTGGGGCGCGGAGGAGGTCGACGGCGAGGTGTCCACGCGCCCACGGTAGCGGCGGGCCTGCGACGATGGCGCCCGTGACCGGCGTCGGGACGGCCCTGTGGACGATGGCGGCGATCGTGGCGGTGGGCTGGGTGCTCGGCCGCTTCCGCCTCCTCGGCGACGACGCCGCCCGGGTGCTCGCGCGCGTGACGTTCACGGTCGCGATCCCGGCGCTGCTGGTCGTGACCGTCGCCCACGCGGACCTGCACCTCCTGCTGTCCCGCGTGGCCGCGGTGACCGCGGCGGCGACGGGCGTCGTCGCGGCGGTCGCGGCGCTCGTGCTGCGCGTGGCGTGGCGGCGGGACGTCGGTGAGGCGACCGTCGGCACGCTCGCGGCGTCGTACCTGAACGCGGCGCACCTGGGCATCCCGGTGGCGGTCTACGTGGTCGGCGACGCGGTGGCCGCCGTGCCGACGCTGCTGTTCCAGCAGCTCGTGCTCGCGCCGATCGCGTTCGCGCTGCTCGACCGCGCGCCCGGCGTGGCCGGCGCCGGCGCGCTGGTGCCCGCAGCGCGGCCGAGCGTCGTCGGGCGGACGCTGCGGAACCCGATCATCGTGGCCTCGCTCACCGGGCTCGCGCTGGCCGTGGTGCCGTGGGAGCTGCCCGAGGTGGTCTTCGAGCCGTTCCGGGTGCTCGGAGCGGCCGCAGCGCCGATGGCGCTCGTCGCGTTCGGCATGTCGCTCGCCGTGGCGCGGCCCGCCGGCGAACGGTGGCTGACCCGCGACCTGACGCTCGTCGTCGTCCTGCGGGCGGTCGTGCACCCGGCGCTCGCCGCGGGGCTCGGCCTCGCGCTCGGGCTCGAGGGCCCGGCGCTCCTGGCCGCGGTGACGATGGCATCCCTCCCGACGGCGCAGAACGTCCTGGTCTTCGCCCTCCAGTACGGGCGCGGCACGGCCCTGGCGCGCGACGCCGGGCTCGCGACGACGCTGCTCAGCGCCCCGGTGCTGGTGCTCGTCGCGGCTCTGCTCGGCTGAGCGGGCGCGCGGTTCGCGACGAGTTTCGCGACCGGCCCAACGAAATGCGCACATCGAGCGTCGTTCAGATCGGGAGGGGTCGTCTGGAGGGTCGACCCCTCCCGATCGAACGGCTCGGCGCCGACAGCGGACGGTGGCGTGGCGACTGCGCAGGGGGCGGTCGCCGCGCCACCGTCCGCGTCTGTCGGGGCTGTGGGCGGGCGGGCCGTGCGTCGGGGGCGGCTCGTAGGGTGTCGGGGTGGACTCCCGGGTGGACGTGGCCGACGACGAGTGGGCGCTCCTCGAGCCTCCGTACGACCCGGCGTACGACGACGCTCCCCCGCCCGAGCGCGCGGACCGCACGTCGGGCGCCGGGCCGACCGGCGGCCCCGTGTCGGCCGAACCCGCACGCGCCCGCGAGCCGCTCTCCGCCGACCCGCTCGAGGTGCTGCACACCGTCTTCGGGTACTCCGCGTTCCGCGGTGCGCAGGCGGAGGTCATCGACACGGTCGTGGCCGGCGGGGACGCGCTCGTCCTCATGCCGACCGGCGGCGGGAAGTCGCTGTGCTACCAGGTGCCGGCGCTCGTCCGGCCGGGCACCGGCGTCGTGGTCTCGCCGCTCATCGCGCTCATGCAGGACCAGGTGGACGCGCTGTCCGCGCTCGGCGTGCGCGCCGGGTTCCTGAACTCGACGCAGGGGCCCGACGAGCGCGCGACGGTCGAGCGGGCGTTCCTCGCGGGCGAGCTCGACCTGCTCTACCTCGCCCCCGAGCGGCTGTTCGTCCCGGCGACGATGGCGTTGCTCGACCGCGGGTCGATCGCGCTGTTCGCGATCGACGAGGCGCACTGCGTGTCGCAGTGGGGGCACGACTTCCGGCCCGAGTATCTGCAGCTGTCGGTGCTGCACGAGCGCTGGCCGGGCGTGCCGCGCGTCGCGCTCACCGCGACCGCCACGCACGCGACCCGCACCGAGATCGTCGAGCGGCTCGCCCTGTCCGACGCACGGCAGGTCGTCGCGAGCTTCGACCGGCCGAACATCACCTACCGGATCGTGCCCAAGGACAACCCGCGAGCGCAGGTGCTGGACCTCATCCGCACGGAGCACGCCGGTGACGCGGGCATCGTCTACTGCCTCACCCGCGCGTCGGTCGAGCAGACGGCCGAGTACCTGAGCGCGCACGGCGTGCCCGCGCTGCCGTACCACGCGGGGCTGGACCGGACGGTGCGCGCGGCGAACCAGGCCCGGTTCCTGCGCGAGGACGGCCTGGTGATGGTCGCGACCATCGCGTTCGGCATGGGCATCGACAAGCCCGACGTGCGGTTCGTCGCGCACCTGGACCTGCCCAAGTCGGTCGAGGGCTACTACCAGGAGACCGGGCGCGCCGGACGCGACGGGCTCCCCTCGACGGCGTGGCTCGCCTACGGGCTGCAGGACGTCGTGCAGCAGCGACGGCTCATCGACTCCTCCGAGGGCGACGCCGCGCACCGGCGCCGGCTGAGCGCCCACCTGGACGCGATGCTCGCGCTCTGCGAGACCGTCACCTGCCGGCGCGCGCAGATGCTCGCGTACTTCGGCGAGGAGTCCGGCCCGTGCGGCGCGTGCGACACGTGCCTCGAGCCGCCCGAGACCTGGGACGGGACCATCGCGGCGCAGAAGCTGCTCTCCGCCATCGTGCGGCTCGACCGCGAGCGCGGGCAGCGCTTCGGCGCGGGGCACCTCGTCGACGTGCTGCTCGGCAAGGCGACGCCGCGCGTCGAGCAGCTGGGGCACCGGTCGCTGTCGGTCTTCGGGGTGGGCGCGGACCTGTCCGACGGCGAGTGGCGCGGCGTGGTCCGCCAGCTCATCGCGCAGGGCCTGGTCGGGGTGGACGCCGACGGCTACGGCACCCTGCGCACGACGCCGGCCAGCGCGGACGTGCTCTCCGGCGCCCGGACGGTGGCGCTGCGGCGGGCTCCGGCGAAGGCGGCCAGGCCGGCGCGGAGCCGCCGCGGTGCGGGTGCCCCGGCCGGAGCGGGCGTGCCGGATCTCGACGCCGGGCAGACCGCGCTGTTCGAGCGGCTGCGCGCCTGGCGGGCCACGACGGCGAAGGAGCAGGGCGTGCCCGCGTACGTCGTCTTCCACGACGCCACGCTGCGCGAGCTCGCCCAGCGCCGCCCGACGACGCCGGCCGAGCTCGGTGCGGTGACCGGCATCGGTGTGGCGAAGGTCGAGCGCTACGGCGCCGGGGTTCTGGCGGTCATCGCCGAGGGCTGACGGGGGTTCAGCGCTCGCTGCCCGCGGGCCGGCTCGCGCCGGGCTCGACGTCGGGCTCGGCATCGGGAGCGACGTCGGCCTCGGCGTCGGGCGCGTCGAGGTCGATGCCCTCCAGACCCGGCCACGGCTTGGCCTGGGGAGCCTCGGGCGCCCCGACGACGAAGCGCCGCTCGACCTGCGCCGCGATCGACCGGCCGTTCCGCCACAGCAGGTACGTCAGCACCGACGCGAGCGCCACGGGCAGCCATGGCTGCACGAACCAGGCCGCGGCGACGCCGGCGGCCACGATCGCGAGCGCCCCCAGCGAGGCACGCGGCGCGGCGAGCACGAAGTACACGGCGATCCGGACGACGTCGCGCGCGCGGAAGCTGAACAGCGACGCCACGAGCATCGCGTGCGCCGTCCACACCGCGACGACCACCGCCACGAGGGCGCCGACGACGCCGAACACCGCCGGGGCGTCCCCTCCGCGCAGCGACAGGAGGTTCACGGCCAGCAGCGAGAGGACCACCAGCGACGGCACCCACAGCCGCAGCGCGTCCGCCCAGTTGAGCCGGTAGCCGCGCCAGAAGTGCCGCGCCGCGCCGGCGTCCTCCCCCTGGGTGAAGCGGCGCCAGGCGAACAGCGCCGCGGACAGCGCGGGCCCCACCGGGATCCCCAGGGCGACCATGAGCGGGACGTTGCTCCAGGTCGCCTCGAGGAACGGCAGCCAGGCGAGCGTCGGGACGGTGGTCAGGACCAGGAGGCCCTCGACGACGAGGAACCACACCAGACCGGCGACGACGCCCGGCCGACGACGCCCGGCCGTCCCCTCGGCCGTCTGCCCGGCCGTCTGCCCGGCCGTCCCCTCGGCCGTCTCGTCGGGGGGCGTCGGGCTGGCCGGGGCAGTCATGGGGCCACGGTATCGGCGCGGCCGGCGGCCCCGGCGCGGACCCACGTCCTGGAGACGCGCACGAGGACGCCCACGACGACGCGCACACGGCCGCGAGGACGCGCACACGGGCGGACACGGCCGCGAAACTATCGCAAGGCGGACACCGGCATCCGGACGCACCGAACCACCCCGATCGGGCCGACCGAGGCGCGCGCGCCGGGTGCTACGGTGGCCGAAACTTGCGGCCCGAGCACCGAAGGACGCGCGTGAGCAACGGAGCACCGACGACGACGATCGCTGCGATCGCGCGCGAGGCCGGGGTCTCGGTGCCCACCGTGTCGAAGGTCCTCAACGGCCGGCCCGACGTCTCCCCCGCCACGCGGGCGCGCGTCGAGGCCGCCATCGAGAAGCACCAGTACCGGCGCCGCCGGGCCAAGGCCGGCCCGGGATCGCGCCTCATCGACCTGGTCATCCACGAGCTCGACTTCGCGTGGGCCGTCGAGCTCATCAAGGGCGTCGAGCAGGTCGCCGCGGCCGCGCGCGTCGGCGTCGTGCTCTCCGAGCTGGGCGGCGCGCACAGGCCGCCGCAGGAGTGGCTCGACGACATGCTCGTGCGCCCACCGCTCGGCGTGATCCTCGTCCTGTCCGGCCTGGACGTCTCGCAGCGTCGGCAGCTCGCCGCCCGTTCCATCCCCGTCGTCGTGGTGGACACCGCGGGCGAGCCGCCGACGGACGTGCCGGTCGTCGGGTCCGGCAACTGGAACGGCGGGCTCGTCGCGACGCGCCACCTCATCGGCCTGGGCCACCGGCGCATCGCCGTCATCGCGGGTCCCGCCGACGTCATGTGCTCGCGCGCCCGCATCGACGGCTACCGCACCGCGCTCGAGGAGGCCGGGCTCGCGGTGGACCCGGCCCTGGTCCGGCACGGTGACTTCTTCGTCGGCGGCGGCTACACGCACGGCGCGGCGCTCCTCGACCTCCCCGAGCCACCGACCGCGATCTTCGCCGGCTCCGACCTGCAGGCGGTCGGCGTCATGCGGGCCGCCCGCGAGCGCGGGCTGCGCGTGCCCGAGGACCTCTCGCTCGTCGGCTACGACGACCTCCCTGTGGCCGCGTGGCTCGGCCCGCCGCTGACCACCGTGCGCCAGCCGCTCCAGGAGATGGCGGCCACCGCGGCGCGGATGGTGCTCGACCTGGCGCGCGGCGAGGCTCCGTCGAACCTGCGGATCGACCTCGCGACCGAGCTCGTGGTGCGCGAGAGCACCGCGCCACCGCGCGCGTGACCCGGGCGCCCTCATGATCCGGGTGATGTTCCACTCCCCGCGCATCGCCGGGAACACGGGCAACGCGATCCGCATGTGCGCCGCCACGGGCGCGTGGCTGCACCTGGTGGACCCGCTGTTCGAGCTCGACGATCCCCGGCTGCGCCGGGCCGGCCTGGACTACCACGACCTCGCGCAGGTCGTCGTGCATGCCGACCTGGAGGAGGCGTTCGCGGCGCTGCCCGACGCGCGGGTGATCGCCTTCACCACGCGCGCGGGCCGGCGGCACACGGACCTGGCCTACCGCGACGGGGACGTCCTGCTGTTCGGCCCCGAGCCCACCGGCCTGGACGACGAGGTGCTCGCCCACCCGCGCGTCACCGAGCAGGTGCGGATCCCCATGCTGCCCGGCCGCCGGTCGCTCAACCTCGCCAACGCCGCGGCGGTCGCGACGTACGAGGCCTGGCGCCAGCTCGGCTTCCCCGACGGCGCCTGACCCCGGGGCGCCCCAGCCCCGAGTGGAACGAAAGCGCTGCCGTCCGGGCTCGAGTGGAACGTTGTGCTCCGGTTTCGTTCCACTCGAGAGGGTGGCAGCTAGGCCGGGGGCGTGAGGGCCGCGACCGCGGCCGGGAGCGGGTGCTCGAGAGTGTCGACGGGCAGGGAGCGCAGCCATGCCCACGTGTCGCGGACGGTCTCGGTGACGTCCCGGCTCGGGAGCCCGAGCTGCCGTGCGCGCCCCGTGCCGACCTGCCACGCCGTCGTCGCGACGTCGCGCGGCAGCCAGAGCGGCAGGTCGGCCCATGGCTGGACGCCCGCCTCGAGCAGCCGCGCGTCGGGCAGCGGGAGCGGCTCGCCCGCGGCGCCCTCCGTCGC
>JAEZZV010000092.1 GCA_023418375.1 Actinomycetes bacterium
CCGACGGACGAGCCGCCCCGGCGCGCGACCCACTCGGGAAAGGTGCGCGCGGTGCCTGAGGCAGCCCACCGGCCGTCCTCGGCGATCCGCGCCGCGAGCCGTGCCCGCACCGCGCCGAGGCGGTCGCCGACTGCCCGCAGCGCGTCATGCGCGGCGGCGAGCTCGGTGACGTCAAGCCTCGACAGGTCCGCGTCGACGAGCCCGCAGACGGCCTCGTCGAGCGCAGCAAGGAACGGCCGCAGGCCCATGCCCTGCTCCGCCGCCTCGCGAGTCATCGTCACACCCTTCGCACTGGTGTTCGAATCCTAGCACACCAGGACGAATCGGACATCGGTCGTGCACGAGAACCCGCGCCCTCAGGGTCCGGCCGGCTCCCCGAGCTCGAGCTCCACGACGTACCCGTGGAGCCGCTCACCCGCCGGCACGCTCGCGACACCCTCGACCCGCGCCAGGTCCACGAGCACCACCGACCCCGACTCGGGATACCGGCCCGACGCGTCGCCCTCGCGTGCGGCGTACCGCCCGAACGCGGGCCGGAAGGCGACGACCACCCCCGTGCAGCTCGGCGGTTCCCCGCCCACGGCATGGCGCTCCTGGTGGCGGTCGATGCGGGACGCGAGCTCACCCCTCGGCGTACGTGTGCTTCCCCTGGAAGAACAGGTTCACGCCCGTGAAGTTGAACAGGACCGCCGCGAACCCGATGATCACGAACCACGCCGCGCGGCGGCCGGACCAGCCCGCCGTCGTGCGCGCGTGCAGGTACGCCGCGTAGATCACCCAGACGACGAACGACCAGGTCTCCTTGGGGTCCCAGCCCCAGTAGCGGCCCCACGAGTGCTCGGCCCAGACCGCGCCGGCCATGATCGTGAACGTCCACAGCACGAACCCGACGGCGGTGATGCGGAACGACAGCGCCTCGAGGTCACGGGCGGGCGGCAGCGCGTCGAGGAACCGCCAGCGCGGCCCACCCACGCGCACCGACCCGCTGTCGCGCGAGTCCTTGAGCAGCTGCAGCGCGCTCGCCGCGAACGACACCGTGAACAGCCCCGACGCGATCGTCGCGATCGACACGTGGATGACCAGCCAGTAGCTGTCGAGCACGGGCTGCACCGGGTCGGCCGGCAGGTAGAACACCGCGATGGCGAGCCCGAGCGCCAGCACTGCGAGCCCCAGCACGATCGACCCGAGGAAACGCACGTCCCGCCACCGCTGCAGCGCCACGAACGTCCCGACGGCGACCAGCGTGCCCACCATCGTGAACTCGTACATGTTCGCCCACGGCACGCGCCCGGCCGCGATCCCGCGCAGCACCGCGGCAGCGAGGTGGAAGCCCAGCCCGAGCACGGTGACCGACATCGCGATCCCCGCCGCCCGACGGCGTCCCTCGCCTCCTGCGGCGCCGCTCGCCTCGGAGCCCGCGCCCCCGGCCCCGACGACGCCGCCCGCCTCCGCGCCCGAGCCCGCGTCCGTACCGCCGCCGACGGTCGCCAGCGCCCGCTCGCGCGCGGCGACGCCCCGCGCGTCGGCCAGCCGGGCGAGGTCGATCGCGAACGCGACGAACGCGACCGCGTACGCCGTCGCCGCGCCCCAGACGAGGGTGTCGCTCAGCTCACCGAGGCTCATCGGCTCCTCCGTCGTCGTGAGGCCCCACGGCCTCGTCGCGCCCCATGTGCCCGGACCCGGCGCCGGCGTCCGCGGGGACCTCCCCGAGGGCGCGCACGGCGTCGGTCACCCGCGCCAATTCTCCCGGCAAGCCTAGGTCGTCCCCCCGGGCCAATGCTGCGAAGGCCACCACTGTACGTCCACCATGATCAGTTGCGCGCACCCAGATCCGCCGTCGCGGCGTGAACAGCGACACCGAGAGCCCGAGCAGCGCCGCGACCGCCGAGGCCAGCACCGCCCCGAGCGCCGGGTCGTGCCGCAGGTCCAGGGCCGCGAAACGCGGGAGGCCGTCCCACGTGAGCGTCCCCAGGCCGTCCGGCAGCTCGACCGTCTGCCCGGGCTCGACGACCACGGTCACCGGCATCCCGTCGTCGCCCGTGACCTGCTCCATGCGGGCGACGTCGAGCTCGTAGACGTTCTGCGGCACGCCCGTGTCCAGGCCGAGGTCGCCCCGCCACACGCTCAGCACCAGCAGCGGCGCGGTCGGGTCGGGGTGCACGGACGCCGCGCCCGCGTCCGTGACGACGGCCGTCGGGAGCAGGAAGCCCACGAGGCCGATCTGGTCGCCCGTCGAGACGTCCGGGGCCTTGATGACCCCGCGCGAGGTGTAGACGCCGTCCTGCGGCAGGAACGGCACCGCACCGGCGAACGCGATCTCGCCCGCGGCGTCGCGCACGGTCACCTCGGGCGCGTACCCGTTGCCCTGGAGGTAGACCTTCGCGCCGCCGACCTCCAGCGGGTCGTTCAGCCGGATGGTCTCCGGCCGGGGCTCGCCGAGCGCGCCGTCGGCCGGCTCGCGCACCGTGACGTCCGCCTGGAAGTCCCGGGGCTGCGTGTCGGCGGCGAACACCGCCTCGAACCGGTCGAGCGTGAGCGTGAACGGGACCAAGGACGTCGGGTCGAACCCCGACCCCGCGACGAACGTGTCGTAGTCCGTCACCGCGTTCGCGAACCCGCGGCCCTCCACCACGATCGCCTGCCCGCGGTACTGGAACAGCTGCCCGACGGCGACCGAGACCAGCAGCCCCACCAGCGCCAGGTGGAACACGATGTTGCCCGTCTCGCGCAGGTACCCGCGCTCGGCGGACAGCGTGCGCGCGACGACGTCGCCACCCGCCCCATCGACCTGGCCCTGCGCGGACCCGCCGTCGCCCCTGCCACCGCCCGCCCGACGCTCGGTCGCGCCCACCACCCGGAACCTCGGCAACCGCGGCACGGGCCCGGCGAGCGCGCCCCGCGCGGCGGCGAGCGCGTCCTCCACGGAGGCTTCGACGACCACCTCGTCCCGCACCGCGAACCGCTCGAACCGGCGCGGCGCCCGCGGGGGCCGCGAGCGCGCCGCCCGGACGTGCACGGCGACGCGGGGCACGATGCAGCCGATCAGCGACGCGAAGAGCAGCAGGTACACGGCCGAGAACCACACCGACGCGAACACGTCGAAGAGGCCCAGCCGGTCCAGCCACCGCCCGAGGTCGGGGTTCTCCTCCAGGTACCGCGCGACGGCGGACGGGTCCTGCGGCCGCTGCGGAAGCACCGACCCGGGGATCGCCACGACCGCCAGCAGCACCAGGAGCATGAGCGCCACGCGCATGCTCGTCAGCTGCCGCCAGGCCCACCGCGCCCACCCGACGGCCCCGAGCCGCGGCAGCCGTGCGCGCTCGCCCGGCTCGCCCGTCGGCGCGCTGGGTGACATCTCGTCGACGAGGTCCTGGGGCATCACACCACCGTCTCGAAGCCGCCGATGACGCCCTGCAGGGCGCCCGTGAACCGTCCCCACAGGCCGGTGACCAGCGCGAGCCCGATCAGCACGAGGATCACGCCACCGGCCCGCATGATCGCCAGCCGGTGCCGGCGCAGGAACCCGAGCGCGCGCGTCGACCGCTCGAAGCCGAGCGCGAGCAGTCCGAACGGCAGCCCCAGCCCCACGCAGTACGCGACCGACAGCACCGCACCGCGCACGGCCGAGCCCTCGTCGAGCGCGAGCGTGTACACCGCGACGAGGGTCGGCCCGATGCACGGCGTCCAGCCGAGCCCGAACACGAACCCGAGCACGGGCGCGCCCCACAGCCCGGCACGCGGCGCGAGCCGCAGCTTCGCCGTCCGCTGCGCGAACGGCACCCAGCCCACGAACACGAGCCCCATGACCACGACGACGACGCCGGCCACGCGCGTGAGCACGTCGCTCCAGTCGGACAGCACGCCGCCGAGCGACCCCGCGAGCACGCCGAACGCCACGAACACCACCGCGAACCCCGCGACGAACAGCGCCACCCCCGCCAGCACCCGGCCGCGCGTCGCAGTCGCGGTCCGGCCCGGCGCCGCAGCCGCCGTCCCGCCCGAACCGCGCTCCGGCCCGGCCCCGGCCATGCCGGACACGTACCCGAGGTAGCCCGGCACGAGCGGCAGGACGCACGGCGACGCGAACGAGACCAGCCCGGCCAGCACCGCGAGCGGCACTGCGGCGAGCATCGACCCGTCGAGCACCGTCGCGGTGACGGAGTCGCCGATCGAGGCCCAGACCGCGGTGGCGGCCGTCACCGGCGCCCCCTCACCCGTCCCGCTCGGCCAGCAGGTCGTCGACCACGGCCCGCAGGGTGCTGGGGTCGATCACGCCGAGCACGCGCGCGGCGACCAGGCCGTCGGCGTCGAGCACGACGGTGGTCGGCACGGCCTGCACGGGGACGATGCCCTGCAGCGCCGCGATGGCCGAGCCGTCGGCGTCGTGCACCGAGGGGTAGGGGACCTCGAAGGTGCGCTCGAACGCCTGGGCGGCGCCGGCGTCGTCGGTCGAGTTGATGCCGAGCAGGTGCACGCCGGCGTCCGCGTACTCGCCGGCGAGCTCGACCAGGTCCGGGGCCTCGGCGCGGCAGGGCGGGCACGCGGCGTACCAGGTGTTGAGCACGACGACGTCGCCCCGCCAGTCCGCGACGTCGACCGCCTCCCCCGCGAAGTCGGTCCCGGCGATCTCGACGGGTCCCTCGCGGTCGGCGGCGTCCCAGGTCACCACCGAGCGGTCGCCGGAGACGTAGCCGGTCTGCTCGCCGTCCTCGTCCCAGCCGCCGGTGATCGTCGGCGAGCAGGCCGCGAGCGCGAGCGCGACCGCGCTGGAGAGTCCGGCGGCGACCGCCGTCCGCGCCGCACTCCGCATCGTCGGCTGCGCCGTGCGCCGTCGGGCCATGGTCACGCCCCGGGGACGGTGCTCGCGCCGGGGAGCAGGGCGGATGCCGGCTCGGAGTAGTCGATCCCGACGAGGGTCTCCCCCTCGAAGCGCAGCGACGTGAGCGAGGCGAGGCTGCACTCGCGCTTGCGCGGGTCGTGCCACAGCCGCCGCCCCTCGAGCGCCGACCGCACGATCCAGATGGGCAGCTGGTGGCTCACGACGACGGCCTCGTGCCCCTCCGCGGCCCGACGCGCGGCGTGGATGCCGGCGAGCATCCGCGCGACCTGCTCGCGGTACGGCTCGCCCCACGACGGCCGGAACGGGTTCCACAGGAACCGCCAGTGCGCGGGCCGGCGCAGCGACCCGTCGCCGACGCCGAACGTCAGGCCCTCGAAGTGGTTGGTCGCCTCGAGGAAGCGCTCGTCGCTGCCGACCTCGAGCCCGAACTCGGCGGCGATCGGCGCGGCCGTCTCCTGCGCGCGCTGCAGCGGCGAGGCCACCACGTGCACGACGTCGCGGCGCTGCGCGCCGTCCCGCCCGCCCAGGTGCTCGGCGACGCGCTCGGCCATCAGGCGCCCGCGCTCGGAGAGCCGGAACCCGTCGAGGCGGCCGTAGAGCACGCCGGTCGGGTTGTGGACCTCGCCGTGGCGGAGCAGGTGGACAGTCGTCGAGGCGGGGGTGGCGACCATGGGACCAGTGTCCCTTACCGGACTGGGTGCCCGTGTGCCGCCCGGGCGTGCGGATCATGGCGGCTGGCGGCATGCCCAGTGGCGGCCCGCGATCACGGCACCGTGATCGCGTCCGCGTCGACCGGGCACGGCTGGGCGGCCCGCGCCACCGCCTCCGCGACGCTGCGGACGTCCTCGAACGCCTCCGGGGTGTCGTTGCGGCCGCCGAAGGAGAGGACGAGCCCGCCGCAGCTCAGCCGGGCCGCCGCCGCGCCCGTGGCGTCGGTCCCGGTCTCCAGCGTGAGGCCCTCGACCTCCGCCGTGGCGGTGACCGTGACGTCCGCGGCGAGGTCGGCCTCGTCCGCGAGCTCGGCCACGACGGCGACGACCTCCCGCGGCCAGACTCCGACGCGGGCGTTCCGCCCGGACTCGCTCACGAGCCCCGGGGCGAGCTGGATGCCGGTCTCCGCGACGACGTCGGTCAGCCAGAGGCGCAGCCGGACGTACGCGTCGTCGTCGCTGCCCTCGTCGCGGGTCGTCAGCTCCGGGATGGCGGTGGCACCGTCGGGCAGTGCGAGGACGTAGGTGGTGTGCGTGCCGTCGGGCCGACATGCCTGCGTCGGGTAGCGCAGCACGATCGTGACCAGCCGGCCCGCCACCTCCGTGGCCACCGGAACGGGCGCACACTCGCCCGTGCCCGGGAGCGAGACGCTGAGCGTCTCCTCGCCGCTCTCGAGCTCGACCGCCGCGTCGGAGGCGGCCGCCCGGCCGCCCGGCAGCCCCGCGTACGTGTCGAGCACCTCGGTCGGCGCGCTGATCACGTCGGGCGCGGGCAGCACCCAGAACCGGCCCCAGGCGTCTCCGTCGACGACCTCGCGCAGCACCCGGTACTCCCCGGGCTCGAGCGGAGGGGCGCCGAACACCTGGCCGGACTCGTCGCCCGGAATCCCGGCCAGCGCCGCCTCGCCGGCGGGCGCCCACGCGCCGTCCCGCCACACCTCGAGGCGCGCCGTCCCGGGGAGCGCCGCGAGGTCGGTGACGGGGCCGTCCCGGTCCACGTGGTGCAGGACGATCGGAACGCGCCCGGCCGCACTCGCGATCGGCGGCCGGACATCCAGGACCGGACCGTCGAGCGGCGGGAGCGGCGCCGCTTCGGACGCGTCGTCGGCCACCTCGAGCACGCCCGAGGCCGCCGTGCCCGCCCGCGACGTGTGCGTGATCCGGTACCGGCCGGGCTCGAGGCCCGCGGTGCTCATCCGCATGGCCGGCCCGGGCTCGCCGGGCGCGGGCGCGATGTCGACGGGCTGGAAGTCGATCATCGTGCCGGGTTCCATCACCTCGGCGCTGCACCGGTCCTCGGGCAGGCACCAGAGCAGCGGCTCGGCGTCGTCGACCCAGGCGCCGTCGACCCAGCGCTCGACGGACGCGAGCTGGTCGAACACGTGCCCGCCGCCCGTCTCGTCGACGAGCACGCCGACCACCTCTGCGCCCGGCGGCACGCGCTCCGCGCTGAGCCACAGGACGGCCCCGACGGGCGTCTCCGGCTCCGGCACCGCGGGCCGGGCCGGTGAGCGGTCGACCAGCGACATCCCGCCGACGGCGAGCGCCGCGACCACCGCGACCGCCGCCGCCCCGACGCC
>JAEZZV010000137.1 GCA_023418375.1 Actinomycetes bacterium
GGTCCGCGCCGCCCTGGGCACCGCCCTCGCGCTCGCGCTCCTCGCCGCATGCGCCGGCACCACCCCCGCCGAGGACCCCGCCGACGCACACGTGACCGCCGAGGCGGACGCCCCGGCCGCCGGCGCCACGCCGCCGGAGGCCCGGTTCCCGGTCACGGTGGACAACTGTGGCGTCGAGGTCACGCTCGACGCTCCCCCGCAGCGCGTCGTGACGATCAAGTCCAGCGCGACCGAGATGCTCCTGGCCCTCGGCGTCGGAGACCGCATCGTCGGCACCGGATTCCCGGACGGCCCGGTCCCCCCGGAGTGGGCCGACGCCGCCGCGAGCCTGCCTGTCCTGTCGGACCGCGTGCCCGCCGCCGAGGTCGTGCTCGGCACCGAGCCCGACCTGGTGTACGCGGGCTGGGAGTCGAACCTCACGGCCGAAGGCGCGGGCGACCGCGCCACCCTCGCCGACCTGGGCGTGGCGACCTACGTCGCGCCGTCGGCGTGCAAGGACCCGGCGTACCAGCCGGACCGGCTGACCTTCGACGCGGTGTTCGCCGAGATCACCGAGGTCGCGTCGCTGCTCGGCGTCCACGAGGCCGCCGACGCCCTGGTCGCCGAGCAGCGCGCCGCTCTCGACGCCCTGGTGCCCGACGACCGGGGGCTGACGGCACTCTGGTACTCCTCCGGCACCGACATCCCGTACGTGGGCGCCGGCATCGGCGCGCCCCAGATGCTCATGGACGCGGTCGGCCTGACGAACATCGCCGGGGAGGTCCCCGACACGTGGACCTCGTTCGCCTGGGAGCAGGTCGCGGCGGTGGACCCGGACGTGATCGTGCTCGTCGACGCGGACTGGAACACCGCCGACGCCAAGCGCGAGCTCCTGACCACCAGCCCGGTGACGGCGAACCTCACGGCCGTGCGGGAGGGCCGGTTCCTCGTGGTGCCGTTCGCCGCCTCCGAGGCCGGCGTGCGCAACGTGCCGGCGGCCGTCGACCTCGCCGCACAGCTGGCGGCCCTGGACCTGTGATTGACAGTCCGGCACCGGCCCGACGCCGGGCCCCCACGGCGCTGGCCCTGGTCGCTGCGGCGATGCTGCTGGTGGCGTCCATGACGCTCGCCGTGACGATCGGGCCCGCGGACCTCGCTCCTGCCGACGTCTGGCGCTCGATCGTCGACCACCTGGCCGCGCTGCTGGGCGGCGGCACCACCGAGCCCGCGCTCGGCGTCCTGCGCGACGGCATCGTCTGGGAGCTGCGCCTGCCGCGGGTCCTTTCGGCCGCGGCGGTCGGGGCGGGGCTGGCGGTGTGCGGGGCGGTCATGCAGAGCCTGACCCGCAACCCGCTCGCGGACCCGTACCTCCTCGGCCTCTCGTCCGGCGCGTCCCTCGGGGCCGTGGCCGTGCTCGTGCTCGGTGTCGGGGTGCTGCTGCCCGTGGCGGCGTTCGCAGGGGCGCTGGTCGCGATGGTCGCCGCGCTGGCTCTCGCGGGCACCGGGGGGACGATCACGCCGGGCCGGGCGGTCCTGGCCGGTCTCGCGGTCGCCCAGCTCGCGGCCGCCGCGACGTCCTTCGTCATCTTCTGGTCGGCCACAGGGGACTCCTACCGGGAGATCCTCGCGTGGCTCATGGGATCGCTTGCGGGGGCGGACTGGCCGGCCGTCGGCATCGCGCTCGGCGCGACGGGCGTCCTCGGCACCGGCCTGGCGCTCCAGGGCCGCACGCTCGACGCGTTCGCGTTCGGCGACACCGCTGCGGCCGCGCTGGGCATCGACGTGACTCGCACCCGCTGGACGCTCCTGACCGTCGTCGCGCTGCTCACCGGCGCGCTGGTGGCGGTGAGCGGCTCGATCGGCTTCGTCGGGCTCGCGCTGCCGCACGCCGTGCGGTTCGTCGTCGGCGCGGCGCACCGTCGACTCCTGCCCCTGTCGGCGCTGGCCGGCGCGACCTTCCTCGTCTGGGCGGACACGGTGGCGCGGACCTCGTTCGAGCCGCGCGAGCTACCCGTCGGCATCGTGACGGCATTCCTCGGCGCGCCGGTGTTCGCCGTCCTGCTCTGGCGCAGCCGGCACGCGGGGGCCGACGCATGAGCCTGCGCCTGACCGACCTGGACTGGTCCGCCGACGGCACGCGCGTGCTCGACGGGCTCACCGCCACGGCACCCGGCGGGCGGCTCACGGGCGTCCTCGGGCCCAACGGGGCGGGCAAGTCGACCCTGCTCCGCATCCTGGCGGGCGTCCTGACGCCCGACGCCGGGGCCGCCACCCTCGACGGCGTCGACCTGCTCACCCAGCCACGCCGCGAGCGGGCACGCCGGGTGGCGTTCGTCGAGCAGGAGGCGGCCTCGACCCTGCCGCTGACCGTGCGCGACGCCGTCGAGCTGGGCCGTACGCCGCACCTCGCGCGGTGGGGCGGGCTCACCGCCGCGGACCATCAGGCGGTGGACGCCGCCCTGGCGTCCGCGGGCGTCTCCGCGTTCGCGGGTCGCGCTCTCGCCACGCTCTCGGGCGGCGAGCGTCAGCGCGCCCACCTGGCGCGGGCGCTCGCCCAGGAGCCCCGCCTGCTCCTGCTGGACGAGCCGACCAACCATCTCGACGTGCGGGCCCGCCTCGGGCTGCTGCGCCTGCTCGAGCGCCTGACCGCCGACGACGTGACGGTGGTCGCCGCCCTGCACGATCTCAACCTCGCCGCGGCGGCGTGCGACCACGTGGTCCTCGTCGAGGCCGGTCGGGTGGTCGCGGAGGGCACGGTCGACGAGGTCCTGGTGCCGGACGTCCTGGAGCCCGTCTACCGCGTCCGCTTCGACCTGCTCACCCACCCCCGGACCGGGCGGCCCGTCCTGACCGCGTCCTGACGCGGCCGCGGTGCGCTCGACCCGCGCGCCTTCTCTCCCGACGCCCACCGGTGCACGATGGCCCGATGACACTCTGGCTCACGGGCGACGCGGAGGCCGACCGCCTCCTGGACTCCGACCCGTTCGCCCTGCTGCTCGGGATGCTCCTGGACCAGCAGGTGCCGATGGAGACCGCGTTCGCCGGCCCGCGCAAGATCGCCGACCGGATGGGCGGCCTGGACCCCGCCCGCATCGCGGACGCCGACCCGCAGGACTTCGCTGCGTTGTGCACCACGCCGCCGGCCGTGCACCGCTTCCCCGGCTCGATGGCGGCGCGCATCCAGGCGGTGGCCCGGGCGGTGGTCGACGAGTACGACGGCGACGTGGCCAGGCTGTGGACCGACGGCGACCCCGACGGCCCGGAGGTGCTGCGGCGCCTGCGGGCGCTGCCGGGGTTCGGCGAGCAGAAGGCGCGCATCTTCCTGGCCCTGCTCGGCAAGCGGCGCGGCGTGACGCCCGCGGGCTGGCGCGACGCGGCCGGCGCCTACGGCGACGCCGAGTACCGGTCGATCGCCGATGTCACGGACGCGGACTCCCTCGCCCGCGTCCGGGCCACGAAGAAGGCGGCCAAGGCGGCGGCCAAGGCCGGCTGACGACCCGGATGGGTCAGCGGTCGGGCGCCCCGCGGCGGGCGCCGTCGGCGAGCCCACGCTCGTACGCCTGGTCGGTCCCCTCGCGGAACAGGTCGTCGGCGGGCGCGCGGACGAGGGCGCGGGCGCCAGGCCCGTCGTCGGCCGTCACGTAGCGGCCGAGCCCGCGCACGACGGCGACCGGCAGCCCTGCGCTCTTGCCGCGGACCAGCTCGGTGGCCGCGGCGACCTCGTCGGCGACGGCCGTCACGGTGACCGTGAGCGGGCGGCCGTGCGCGTCGACGCTGCCGCGCAGGTCGTCGAGCACCTGCAGGCCCGCGGCGCCGATCGCGATGTCGACGAGCCCTTCACGCCAGGCCCGACCGGCGGTGTCCGTGACCACGACGGCGAGCCGGACCCCGAACCGGGCCGCCAGGGCCGAACGCAGCCCGCGTGCCGACGCGTCCGGGTCCTGCGGCAGCAGGAGGACGGTCCCGTCGGGAGTGTTGCTGGCGTCGACGCCCGCGGCGGCCATCACGAGGCCCTGGGGGTTCTCCACGATCCGCAGCGGGGGCAGGCCGGGCCGCGGGCGGGTGGCGACCACGCGCACCGTCTGGTCGGTGATCGCCTCCTCGCGGTCGGCGGCGGCGAGCACGCGCCCCTCGGCCTTGGAGACGACCTTGCTGGTCACCGCGACGACGTCGCCGTCCGTGACGCCGCCGTCGGCTGCCAGGACGTCGCCGACCAGGCGCGCGAGGTCGTCGCCCGGCCGGACCTCGGGCATGCCGGGCGGGGCCCAGACGGCGAGCCCCCCGGGCGCGGGCGGCGCGGCCCCCGTGCCCCTCACCGGTGCAGCTTCGGCAGCACCTCGCGGCCGAAGACCTCGATCCACTCCCGCTGGTTGCGGCCGACGTTGTGCAGGTAGACGCGGTCGAAGCCGAGGTCGACGTACCGCTGCAGCTCGGCGCGGTGGACGTCCGGGTCGCCGGAGATCACCATGCGGCCCTCGAAGTCCTCGGGGCGCACGAGTCGCGCCATCTGCTCGAAGTCGTGCGGCGACCGGATGTCGCCCTTGGGGAACTTCATGCCCCCGTTCGGCCACTGGTCGAGCGCGTTCGCCAGGGCCTCCTCGTCGGTCGCGGCCCACGAGAGGTGCACCTGGAGAGCGCGCGGCATCGCGGACGGGTCCTTGCCGGCCTCGCGCGCGCCCTCGTCGAACCGCGCGAACAGCCCCGAGATCTTCTCGAGGGGCGCACCCACGGTGATCAGCCCGTCCGCGTGGCGACCCGCCCGCTTCGCCGTCACCGGCCCCGCCGTCGCCACGAGGATCTCGGGTGGGGTCGGCGGCATCGTCCACAGCCGGGTGGACTCCAGCCGGTAGTACGTCCCCGCATGCTTGACGTCCTTGCCGGCCAGCGAGCCCGTGAAGAGCTTGCTGATGATCTCGATGGCCTCGAACATCCGGTTGATGCGCTCGGGCGCCTCGGGCCAGTAGGTGCCCAGGATGTGCTCGTTGAGAGCCTCCCCCGAGCCCAGGCCCAGCCAGTGCCGGCCGGGGTACATCGCGGCGAGCGTCGCGGACGCCTGCGCGACCATCGCAGGGTGCCAGCGGAACGTCGGCGCGGTGACGCCCGGCCCGAGGTCACCCCGCGTCCGCTCGCCGAGCGCGGCCAGCACGTTCCAGACGAACGAGCTCTGGCCCTGCGCCGGCACCCACGGCTGGAAGTGGTCGGCCGCCATGACGCCGGAGAAGCCGTGCGTCTCCGCGTGCGCCGCCAGGTCGAGGATCTCGGTCGGGTGGAACTGCTCCAGCGCCGCCGCGTACCCGATGGTCAACCCCGCCATCCACGTCCCCTCGCCCGGCTGGGGCCGCGCGTCGGTGGCGGCCGCGTTCCTCGAACCCTACGCGTCCGGCCCGGTCGGCTCACGATCGAGCCGGCCGGGCCGGAACGGGGAGACGTACTCCCGCGCGGGGCGCCGCCGGTCCCTCCCACCGGACGGCGCCCCGCGCGTGGGTGTCACTCGTAGGCGATGGCCTCGAGGACGTCCATGCGGGCGGCCCGGGCGGCGGGCCACACCGCGGCGACACCGCCGACCACGACCGCGAGCCCGAGCAGGGTCGCGAGCGAGCCCCACGGGATGACGAGGGAGGTCAGGCCCTCGTCGGCGAAGATCGTCGGCAGGGTCGCGGCCAGACCGGCGCCCACCCCGATACCCAGCACCGTGCCGAACACCGCCGTGAGCACCGACTCGATCGTGACGACCGTGGCCAGCTGCAGCCGGCCGAGGCCGACCGCCCGGAGCAGGCCGATCTCCCGCGTCCGCTCGGAGATCGACAGCGCGAGCGTGTTCACGATGCCGAGGACCGCGATGACGATCGACAGGCCGAGCAGCGCGTACAGGATCACCAGCATCTGGTTCACCTGGTCGGCCATGGCGTCGCCGAACTCCTCGCCGTCCATGACCGAGACCACGACGTACGGCTTGGCGACCTCGGTGATCCCGGCACGCACGTCCTCGATCGCTGCGCCCGCGGCGGCGTCGACGAATACGGTGTCCGTCACGGCCTCCTGGGGCGCGATCGCGGCGTCGAAGTCGCTCGCCTCCATGACCACCGGCATGCCGAGCATCCCGGAGTCGAAGATCCCGGCGACGGTCACGTCGACCTCGCCGGCACCGCCGGCCACCGTGATCGTGTCGCCCACGACCCAGCCGTTCTCCTCCGCGTCCTCCATCTGCACGACGGCGCTCCCCTGAGCGAGCGCCGAGGCGTCGCCCGACTCGAACGGCACCTCGAGGGTCTCCTCGAAGAACCCCTGAGGCACGCCGAGCACAGCGGAGGACTCGCCGTCGATCATCGCCTGGGCCCCCACGCGCAGGTCGTCCACGCGCCCGACGCCGTCGACGGCTGCCAGGTCGTCGACGAGCTCGGCCGGGACGTCCCAGGTGGCCGACTGCAGGATGAGATCGGTCTTGGACTGGTTGTCGACCACGTCGCGCACCGAGGCCTGCGTCGAGGCCGCGATGACCGACGCCGCGCCGACCAGCGCCATGCCGATCATCAGCGCGCCGGCGGTGCTTGCGGTCCGCTTGGGATGCCGCGCGACGTTGCCGCGCGCGAGACCGCCGAGCGGCCGGCCGAACCTGACGACCGGCGCCGCGAGGACCGACAGCGCCGACGGCACCATGACGGGCGCCAGCATGAGCATCGCCACGATGATCCCGACGGCGCCGAGCCCGAGCAGCGAGCCGGCGTTGTCGGGGACCGAGACGGCCGCCGTGGCGACCGCCGCGATGCCGCCCGCGAGGAGCACGCCGCCGAGCGCGGTGCGCACCTTCGACGACCCGTCCTTGGTCGCGACCTCGTCGCGCATCGCCTCGACGGGCGCGGTGAGCGCGGCCCGCCGGGCCGGCACGAGCGCGGCCACGAGGCTGACCACCGTGCCGGTCACCAGCGAGATCGCGACCGTGAAGCCGTCGATCGGGATGTCGCCGGACATCTCCATGCCCATGCCGGCGAACACGCTGCGCAGCACGGTCACCAGGCCGAGACCCGCGCCCACGCCGAACACCGAGCCGATGACGCCGACCGCCGCGGCCTGGCCGAGCACCGAGGCGAAGACCTGGCTGGGCGAGGCGCCGACGGCGCGCAGCATCGCGAACTCGCGCTGGCGCTGCCGGACGACCATCTGGAACGTGTTGCTGATGATGAACGTGCCGACGAACAGGGCGATCGCCGCGAAGATCAGCAGGAACGTGGAGATGAAGCCGAGCATCGACTCCCACTGGTCACGGTTGCTGTCCCGCATCTGGTCGCCGGTCAGGACCGTGAGGTCCTGCGCCGACGCGTTGGTCGCCAGGGCCGCGTCGACGTCGCGCATGAGCTCGCTCTGCCCGACGCCGTCCTCGCCGTAGATCGTGAAGAGGCTCGTGGTGCGGTCCGGGGCGTACGCCGCGATCGCGGTGTCCATGTCGAGGCCGACCATGATGGCGCCCGCCATCGTCGCCTCGAAGCCGATCTCGCCGACGACCTGGACCTCGCGCACCTCGCCGGCGAGCACGACGGTGGTCGTGTCGCCCACGGCGAGGCCGGAGCGCTCGAGCGCCGAGGTCTCCAGGACGATCTCCCCCGGACCCTCGGGCATGCGCCCGTCCGCGATCGTCCCGCTCCGCTCGTCGGGGTGGATGCCCAGGCCGAAGCTCGGGGGGCCGCTGCTCATGACGGCGGTGCCGTCCTTGCCGACGAGGACGATCGAGCCCTCGACGTCCGGGACGACGCCCGCGACGCCGTCGACCGCGCGGATCTCGTCCTCGAGGTCGATCGGGAGGTCGGCGTGGAGCGTGCCGCCCATCTGCTGGTCGGTGCCGGTCTCGACGCCGCGCACGTACGCGTCGCCGTTGGTGCCGGCCTCGACGATGTCGTTGAAGGTGTTCTCCATCATCGCCCGGAGCGAGTAGGTGCCGGCGACGAACGCCACACCCAGCAGGACGGCGAGGATCGAGAGCAGGAACCTGCCCAGGTGGCTGCGGATCCCCCGCAGCGCGACCCGGGTCACCGCAGACCGCCGACGGAGGCCTCGGCGGCGCCGACGAGCTGCTGGGTGCGGTCGCGGCGGGCCGCACCGAGGTCACGGAGCGCGTCGAGCACGGCCTCTGCGGTGGGGTCGACGATCTCCCCGACCAGGCGGCCGTCCGCGAGGAAGAGGACGCGGTGCGCGTACGACGCCGCGGACGGGTCGTGGGTCACCATGACGACGGCCTGACCGAGCTGGTCGACGGAGTCGCGCAGGAAACCGAGCACCTCGCCCGAGGAGCGCGAATCGAGGTTGCCGGTCGGCTCGTCGGCGAACACGACGGCCGGGCGCGAGACGAGCGCTCGGGCGCACGCGACGCGCTGCTGCTGACCACCCGACAGCTCGCTCGGCCGGTGGCCCAGCCGGTCGCCGAGGCCGACGGCCTCGACCACGAGGTCGAACCAGGCGCGGTCGACCGGGCGGCGGGCGATGTCGAGCGGCAGGGTGATGTTCTCCTCCGCCGTCAGCGTGGGGATGAGGTTGAACGCCTGGAACACGAAGCCGAGGCGCTCGCGCCGGAGCTTGGTCAGGCCGCGCTGGCCCATGCGGCTCAGGTCCTCCCCGTCGACGATCACAGTGCCGTCGGTGAGCGTGTCGAGGCCGGCCATGCAGTGCATGAGGGTGGACTTGCCGGAGCCCGACGGGCCCATGATGGCGGTGAGCTCACCGGCGGCGAAGTCGACGTCGACACCGTCGAGGGCGCGCACCGCCGTCTCGCCGGAGCCGTAGATCTTGACGAGTCCGCGAGCGGATGCGATCGCGCCTTCACCTCGGGGGTAGACGGTCACTGGGCGCACGGGAGTTCCCTTCGTAGGAATGCTTGGGGCTGGATCGACGTCGTCGTCGCGATGGCTCGATCCTGGCCGGGGCATGATCGGCACCGGATCAGGGAGCGCCCCGGAACGACCCCTGAGAGCCGCCCGGGCGGCCTCAGGGTCCGATGGGGGGAGACCGGCGGTCGCGCTCCCACTCCCCCGCGCTCTCCAGTCTCCTCCTGACCTCCGACACGGTCACCGGGATTTCGGTCCCACGACGATCCCGCCGCTGACCTGCGCACACACCGCGCGGTCAGGGGTCAGGGGAGCGCCCTCGGGGTCACCCTGAGCGGCCCGGAGAGGGCACCAGCACCACCGTGCCCTGCTTTCGTCCCGACTCGACGTGCGCGTGGGCGGCCACGGCGTCCTCGAGGGCGTACGTCGCCGTCAGCACGGGCCGGACGCGACCGGCCTCGGCGAGGTCGAGCAGCGTCGCCTGGTCGGCGGCCTTGGCGTGCGGCCGGCGCAGGCCGGTGAACAGGATGCGCCCCCGCCGACGCCGGCCCGGTAGCGCCGCGGTGAGCGTGTGCCACACGATCCCGGCCGACGGCACCGTGCTCAGATAGAGCCCGCCGGGCCGCAGCACGCGGCGCACCCGGCGCAGGCTGAGGGTGCCGACGGCGTCCAGGACCACGTCGAAGACCGCGTCGCCCGCCGTCACGTCCTCCACCTGGCGGTCCACGACCACGTTCGCGCCGAGCGAGCGTGCCAGGTCGGCCCCGGCGGCGCTGCACACCGCCGTCACACGGGCACCGAGGGCCACGGCGAGCTGCACGGCGGAGCTGCCGACCGACCCGGCGGCTCCGTTGACGCACACCGCCGTCCCGGGCGCGACGCGCCCCCCGTCGCGCAGGAACGGCAGCGCCGTCAGGCCGCCCTCCACGAGGGCGACGGCCTCCGCGTCGGACATCGCGCCCGGCACGGGCGTCACGCCCGCCGCCGGCACGCGGGCGTACTCGGCGTACCCGCCCTGAGCGACGCCGGTCGCACCCACGACCCGGTCGCCCACCTCGACACCCTGGACCCCGGGCCCGAGCGCCACGACCTCACCGGCGAGCTCGGCGCCGGGGACGGGGGTGCGCGGGCGCCGGAGGCCGGAGGCGGGTCGGCCGCGCGCATCGCGGTGTCGGCCCTCGAGACCGAGACGGCTCCGACCCTCAGGAGAACCTCCCCCGGGCCCGGCACGGGCACGGGCAGCTCCTCGACGGCCAGGACGTCGGGCGGGCCGTAGCGTCGGCAGGTGACCGCGCGCATCGTCGCCGGGAGCACGCACGGCCCGGCCGGCAGGTCGGTGGGCGGGTCGGAGGGAACGTCGTCGCGGGCGGTCATCTCGGCTCCTCGGCGGGGTAGGCGAAGACGTCGTCCAAGGCGACCCCGAAGGCCCTGGCGATCTGGAAGGCCATCTCGAGCGAGGGCGAGTAGCGGCCCTGCTCGATGGCGATGACGGTCTGCCGCGTGACGCCGAGGCGCTCGGCGAGCTCCGCCTGCGTCATGTCGACGCGTGCGCGGTGCACGCGGATGGAGTTGGTGACGCGGGTGGCGCGGCCCATCACAGGCCCCGCCGGTAGGCGACGATCTTCGTCACGGACGAGGCGACCATCTGGACGACGTAGGCCGCGTACAGCGCCTGGGCGATCCAGAAGGTGTCGGCGTCGGCGATCGCAAGGGCGAGCACCCCGGCACCCAGGACCGACAGGACCTGGCCGCCGACGTAGTCGCCGAACCGGCACACCTCCCGGTCGCGCACGTCGGGCCGCGTGCTGTCGCTCGGCCGGACGACTTCGAGGAGCACGCGCCCCACCACCGTCGCGACGATCGAGATGGCGATGGCCGTGACGAGCGGCCGCTCGTAGGCGACCTCGGCGAGCGGGCCACCGTCGGCCGCGCCCAGCAGCCAGACCAGGTACCCCACGAACACCGCGACGCCGACGACGACGTACGCCCAGGTGCCCTTCTCCTCGTACGACACACCAGCCTCCGGGATGTCAGGAATGTTTGACATCCCGAGTGTCAAGCAGACCAGACATCATGTCAAGGCTTCTAGACATCGATGGTCCGATCGCCCTGCTCGTGACACCCGCGGCGTCTGGAACAATCGGGCCCCATGAGCGACCTCGCCCCCGGTGCCCCCGCGGCACCCACGACGCCCCCGACCGCATCGCCGACCACGTCGGCGCCGGCCGTACCGGGCGCCTCGGGCGTATCGGCGCGGGTCCCGGAGAAGGTCAGCCTCGACGGCCTCGAGGAGCGCTGGGGCACCGTCTGGCGCGAGCAGGGCACCTACGCCTTCGACCGGACCGCCACGCGCGAGCAGGTGTTCTCGATCGACACCCCGCCGCCGACGGTCTCCGGCTCGCTGCACGTCGGGCACGTCTTCAGCTACACCCACACCGACCTGCTCGCGCGCTACCAGCGCATGCGCGGCCGCGAGGTCTTCTACCCGATGGGCTGGGACGACAACGGCCTGCCCACCGAGCGCCGCGTCCAGAACTACTTCGGCGTCCGCTGCGACCCGACGCTCCCCTACGTCCCGGGCTTCGTGCCGCCGCACGACGGGACCGACGGCAAGAACGTCAAGCCCGCCGACCAGGTCCCGATCTCGCGGCGCAACTTCGTCGAGCTCTGCGAGCGCCTGACGGTGGACGACGAGCGCCAGTTCGAGGCGCTGTGGCGGCACCTCGGCCTGTCGGTCGACTGGTCGAACACGTACCAGACCATCGGCGCGAACGCCCGCGCCGTCGCGCAGACCGCCTTCCTGCGCAACCTCGCGCGGGGCGAGGCCTACCAGGCCGAGGCGCCGGGGCTGTGGGACGTCACCTTCCAGACGGCCGTCGCGCAGGCCGAGCTCGAGGCGCGCGAGTACCCGGGCTTCTTCCACCGCGTCGCCTTCCACCGGCCCGACGGCTCGCCGATCCACATCGAGACGACGCGCCCCGAGCTCATCCCGGCAGTGGTCGCGCTCATCGCGCACCCCGACGACGAGCGCTACCAGCACCTGTTCGGCACCACGGTCACCTCGCCGGTGTTCGACATCGAGATCCCCGTGCTCGCGCACCCGGCCGCCGAGCCCGACAAGGGCGCCGGCATCGCGATGTGCTGCACGTTCGGCGACCTCACCGACGTCCAGTGGTGGCGCGAGCTCCAGCTGCCCACGCGCTCGGTCGTCACCCGGGACGGCCGCCTGGCGCGCGAGACGCCCGACTGGATCACCACCGAGCGGGGCCGGGCGGCCTACGCGGAGCTCGCCGGGCGGACCACCACGGGCGCGCGCAACGCGCTCGTCGAGCAGCTCCGCGCGACCGGCGACCTCGACGGCGAGCCGACGCCCACGCTGCGCATGACGAACTTCTACGAGAAGGGCGACAAGCCGCTCGAGATCGTCACGTCGCGGCAGTGGTACATCCGCAACGGCGGCCGCGAGGAGGGCGCCGGCGTCGGGCTGCGCGAGGCGCTGCTGGGCCGTGGGCGCGAACTGGCGTTCCATCCCGACTTCATGCGCGTGCGCTTCGAGAACTGGGTGAACGGCCTGAACGGCGACTGGCTCATCTCGCGCCAGCGGTTCTTCGGGGTCGCGATCCCGCTCTGGTACCCCGTCCTCGAGGACGGCACCGTCGACCACGACCACCCGATCGTCCCCGACGAGGCGTCGCTGCCCGTCGACCCGAGCTCAGAGACGCCCGCCGGCTACACGGCCGACCAGCGCGGCCTGCCGGGCGGGTTCGTCGGCGAGGCAGACGTCATGGACACGTGGGCGACGTCGTCGCTCACCCCGCAGGTCGCCGGCGGCTGGCTGCGCGAGCCGGACCTGTTCGCGCGGGTCTTCCCGATGGACGTCCGGCCGCAGGGCCAGGACATCATCCGCACCTGGCTGTTCTCGACGGTCGTCCGCTCGCACCTGGAGCACGGGTCGCTGCCGTGGAAGCACGCGGCGATCAGCGGCTGGATCCTCGACCCCGACCGCAAGAAGATGAGCAAGTCCAAGGGCAACGTCGTCACGCCCATGGGCCTGCTCGTCGAGCACGGCTCCGACGCCGTCCGCTACTGGGCGGCCTCGGCCCGCCTGGGCACGGACGCCGCGTTCGAGGTCGGCCAGATGAAGATCGGCCGACGCCTGGCGATCAAGGTGCTCAACGCGAGCAAGTTCGTGCTGGGTATCACCGAGGGCGCGCCGGCGTCGCCGGCCGACGTCACCGCGCCGCTGGACCGCGCGATGCTGGCCGCCCTGGCCGACGTCGTCGACACCGCCACCGAGGCGTTCGAGTCCTACGACCACACGCGCGCGCTCGAGGCGACCGAGACGTTCTTCTGGACGTTCTGCGACGACTACCTGGAGCTGGTCAAGGATCGCGCGTACGGCGGGGAGCGGTGGGCGGCGGAGGCGACGGCGTCCGCCCGCTCGGCGCTCGGTCTCGCGCTCGACACGCTGCTGCGGCTGCTCGCGCCGACCCTGCCGTTCGCGACCGAGGAGGTCTGGTCGTGGTGGCGCGAGGGCTCGGTGCACCGCGCGCCGTGGCCGGTGGCCGCGCCCCTGCGCGAGGCCGCCGACGGCGTCGGGC
>JAEZZV010000221.1 GCA_023418375.1 Actinomycetes bacterium
CCGCCGGGCACCCGGTGCCGCTGCGGGCCATGAGCACGATGGCGGACGGGATCGCCGTGGGGTGCCCGGGCCAGGTGCCCTTCGGGGTGCTCGCCGAGCGCCACGCCCCCGTGTGCACCGTGTCCGAGGAGGACCTGTCGCGGGCCCTGCTGCACGTCGCGGAGCGGTCGAAGCTGCTCGTGGAGCCGGCCGGGGCCGCGGGGGTCGCGGCGCTGCTCGCGGGCGTGGAGGTGGCCACCCCCGCGGTCGTGGTCCTGTCCGGGGGCAACATCGACCCGCTGCTGCTGCTGCGCGTCGTGCGCCACGGCCTGGCCTCGGCGGGCCGGTACCTGCAGATGCGCGTCCGCATCCCCGACCGGCCGGGTGCCCTCGCCGCGCTGCTCGCGGAGCTCGCGGCGAGCGGCGGGAACGTCATGCACCTGTCGCACGTGCGCACCGCCGTCGACCTCGCCGTCGACGAGGTCGAGGTCGAGGTGCAGGTGGAGACCCGCGGTCCGGCGCACTGCACCGAGGTCGTCGGCCGCCTCACCGGATCAGGCTTCCGGGTGCGCGAGGCCTGACGGCCGGACGGTCCGGGCTCCCGACGACGGAGCCGGCCGGCCCCTCGCGGGACCGGCCGGCTCCGGCGTCAGTGCGCGCCGCGCGACGGCGGCGTCAGTGCTGGAACGGCTTGGCCTCGTGGATGACGACCTCGATGACGGCGCCCGTGGGCGTCGTGTACGAGGTGGTCTCGCCGGCCGAGCGGCCGACGATCGCGGAGCCGAGCGGCGACTTCTCGCTGTAGACGTCGATGTCCGTGCCCTCGGCGACCTCACGGTTGCCGACCAGGAACGTCATGCGGTCGCCGGCGACGGTCGCGGTGACCACCATGCCCGGCTCCACGACGCCGTCGTCCGGCGGGGCCTCGCCCACGACCGCGTTGCGCAGCAGCTCCTCGAGCTGGCGGATGCGGGCCTCCTGCTTGGCCTGCTCCTCGCGGGCGGCGTGGTAACCGCCGTTCTCCTTGAGGTCGCCCTCGGAGCGAGCCGCCTCGATGCGCTCGGTGATCTGCGCGCGGCCCTCGCCCTTCAGGTGATCGAGCTCGGCGCGCAGGCGGTCGTGGGCCTCCTGCGTCAGCCAGGTGGCGGCGGTCGTCTCGGCCACGGTCTCTCCTCTCGGCGTGCGGGTCGGTCAAGGGTCACGGGTGCGTGACGGCGTGCTGGTCCTCGGTGCTCTCGCGCCGGGTCGCCGCGCCCGTGCGCGGCGGTTCGCGTCAGGTCGCGTCGAGCCCTCGGCGGGCCCCACGGCGATGCCGCGGGGAGCCGGGCCCGGCCTGCGAAACGACGATGATAGCAAAGATGCTGCTCAGGCCCGCGCCGGCCGGGCTCGGCGGATCCTCCGCGCGGCGGGCGGCTCCGTGCGCGTCGCGCTCAGTCCGTGAGGCGGCAGGAGCGCACGGTGCCCGACACGGCGAGCTCCGAGGTGCGGACCGGCGTGGTCAGCCGGACCCGGGTCGCCTCGGACGCGGCGACCTCGACCGTGACCACCCCGACCTGGGCGTGGCTCGCGTTGAGGGCCTCGACGACGCAGGACGCCGGCCGCGACGGGTCCGGGCGCGTGACGTCGAACGTCACCTCCATGGCGTCGTCGCCGTCGATCCGGAACCCGATGTCGTCCCAGTCCACGGGCACCACGCCCACCCGCAGGCCGAGCCACGCCGCCAGCCCGACCCCGGCCAGCCCGAGGATCGCGAACGCCGCGACGAGCAGCCGGCGGGACCGGGGCGCCGCCGTCGGCCCGTAGCGCCCGGGGGGTGGCGCGGGCGCCGTGCCGGCGGTCCCGGGGCCGGCGGTCCCCGGGCCGCGGTCGGGCGGGGGCTGGGTGGTCATGGCGGTCCTTCCTGTGCCGACGCCCATCCTCTCGCACCGGAGCGACGTCGTGGCACGTGGGTGCGCGTCGGGTCCGGGCGCGGGGGCGTTCTCCCGGCGGGGACCGCGATCGTGCACGATGGACCCCGTGGCCCGGCCGGGCCGGAGAGGAGCGCGGCGTGGGCGAGCGGCGTGGGTTGCGGCTGATGGCGGTGCACGCGCACCCGGACGACGAGTCGAGCAAGGGTGCCGCCACCTCTGCCCGCTACGCGGCCGAGGGTGTCGAGGTGCTCGTGGTGACCTGCACCGGCGGGGAGCGCGGCAGCATCCTCAACGCCTCCTACCCCGACCCCCCGTCGTCGCCGGAGGCCATGGCGCAGGTGCGGCGCGCGGAGATGGCCGCCGCCGCGCGGGCGCTCGGGGTGCGGCAGTGCTGGCTCGGGTTCGTCGACTCCGGCCTGCCCGAGGGCGACCCCCTGCCCCCGCTGCCCGAGGGCTGCTTCGCGCTCGTGCCCCTCGAGGAGGCGGCCGCGCCGCTGGTCGAGCTCGTGCGCGAGTTCCGGCCGCACGTCATGACGACGTACGACCCGACCGGTGGCTACCCGCACCCCGACCACGTGATGTGCCACAAGGTGGCGTTCGAGGCGTTCCACGCCGCCGGGGACGGCGACCGGTACCGCGGACGGGGCCCCGACGGTGGTCGGCCGTGGCAGGCGCGCAAGCTCTACTACAACCACGACTTCTCGTTGCGGAAGATCCGCACGGTGCACGAGGCGATGCTCGCCGAAGGGCTGGACTCCCCGTACGGCGACTGGGTGGAGTCCCGGGAGGCGCGCGAGATCCCCGAGCGCGAGGTGACCACCCGGGTGCACGTGGCGCCGTGGTTCGCCGCCCGCGACGCCGCCCTCCTCGCCCACGCGACGCAGATCGACCCCGCCGGGTTCTTCTTCGCCGTCCCGCGCGACCTCGAGGCCCGCGTGTGGCCGGTCGAGGAGTTCGAGCTCGCGCACGCGCACGTGCCCGTCCGCCTGCCCGAGGACGAACTGTTCGCGGGCATCCACGTCGAGGACGACTGATGGCCCTTCCCCAGCCCACGTCGGTGCTCGCTGCCGTCGCCGGCGCGCTCGCCGCGGCGACGCCGACCCCCGAACCCACCGCCGCGACCGGCCCGGGCATCCTGGGCTTCCTCGTGACGTTCGCCCTGGTCGTGGCCTGCATCCCGCTCTTCCTGTCGATGACCCGCAAGATCAGGGGCGTGCGCTATCGCGACCAGTCCGAGCCCGGCGAGCCCGGCGAGCCCGGCGAGCCCGGCCCCGACGGTCCTGACGGTCCCGGCGGCGCCGACCGTCCCGGACCGGCCGCCGCGCCGCGCCCCTGAGCCGGGCGTGAGGCGACGGTGCGACGCTCCGTGAGGCGATCGTGAAGGTCCACGCCGTCGCGTTCGGCTCCGGCCGGGACGCGGGCGTCAACGCGGCCCGCGCCGCCGAGGCGGTCCGCGCGGCCGCCGCGGACGGTGCCGACCTCGTGGTGCTGCCCGAGTACGCCGCGGCCTTCGACCCGCGCGGGGTCGGCGCCGACC
>JAEZZV010000252.1 GCA_023418375.1 Actinomycetes bacterium
GGCGGGGCGGGGGGGGGCCCGGGGCCACGGGGCGGGGGGGCCCCCACGTCGTCGCAGGTCTAGGCCTGACCCTCGACCGCCTTCACCCAGGTGTAGGTGTTGTCGTCGCCGTACTCGTAGATGCCGATGAACGCCGACGCGGGGTCGTTCGCCTCGTTGAACGGCCCGGCGCCCGAGGCCGCGACGTAGTCGATCTCCTCGCCCGCCTCGACCAACGCGGCGCACTCGGCGAAGCCCGTGCACTCCGTGCCACCGTTCGCGCCCGAGACGGCGGCCATGCCGGCCTGGATGGTCGGCCCGTCGGTCCCTCCGCCCTTGAGCGCAGCCAGCGCGACGAGGATCGTGGCGTCGTACGACTCCGCCGCGTACGAGAAGTCGTCGAGGTCGGGGTTCACCGTGAGGAGCCGCTCACGGAAGGCGTCGTCGGGGAACGCACCGGGGATCGTCCCCTGGGTGTGCCACGCGGCGAGCGTCCCCGGATCGAAGTCGGCGGAGTAGTCGGCGGTGTTCCCGTCGACCATGTAGAGCGACCCGGTGAAGCCCTGGGCCGCGAGCTCCGGCACGATCGACTTGGTCTGGTCGAAGGCCACGAGGGCGATCGCCTGCGGGTTCGTCGCCAGGACACTCGTCACAGCGTCCGCGAAGGACGCCGCGGCGGGGTCGAACTCCTGGCCCGGCCCGCCGTAGGTGACCGTGACGCCCGCCGCCTCGACCGTCTCCTTGATCACATCGCGCAACGACGTGCCGTACTCCTCGTTGAACGCGAGGATGCCGAGGTCCGTGATGCCGTCGGAGACGATGAGGTTGCCCAGCGCCGACCCCTGGACGGTGTCCGGCGGCGCCGTCCGGAAGTAGTAGGGGCTGTAGCCCGACAGGGACGTGGCGGTGTTCGCGGGCGACACCATGACGGTCTCGGAGTTGGCGATGTCGTCCACGACCAGCTTCGTCACCGACGAGGAGGCGGCGCCGATCACCGCTGACACGCCCTGGCTCTGGAGGTCGGACCAGGACTGGGGGGCGACGTCGGCGTGGTCGGCGTCGGAGGAGTCCGCCGACACGTGCACGACGTCCGCGCCCAGGACACCGCCGGCTTCGTTGATCTCCTGCACCGCGAGGTCGACCCCCGCGATCTCCGGTGGGCCGAGGAACGCGAGCGAGCCCGTCTCGGGGAGCAGAGAGCCGATCACGAGGCCCCCGTCCACCTCGACCGGGCTCTCGTCGGTGGCCGGAGACTCGGCCTCGTCCGACGCGTCGGCCGCGCAGGCGGCGAGCAACAGGCATGCGGCGCCTGCGAGTGCGACTCCTCGCAGGGCCGTGCGGGAACTCGTCATGAGCACACCTTCCACTCGGGCCCACGGCACGGGAGCGCCATGGGGGCCGGTCCGGCGGAGACGACCACCGGCGATGCGCGAAGGTAGCCAGGACGTGTGTCACGCCTGTATCGGGCATGTCTCAAGCGGCGTCCGCTGGACGCGCCCGTGTGAAATCCGTGCGACGCGCCGCTCAGGGCTGCGTCAACGCTCCGTGAGACGGCCCCGGATGCGGTCGAGCGCCCGTCACAGGGACCGTCAGGAAGCCCCGCCGACCTGCTCGATGACGGCGTCCGCGACCTCGCGCATGGTGAGGCGGCGGTCCATCGACGTCTTCTGGATCCACCGGAAGGCATCCGGCTCCGAGAGGCCCATCTTTGTCATGAGCAGACCCTTGGCGCGGTCCACCCGCTTGCGGGTCTCGAACCGCTCGGCCATGTCGGCGACCTCGGCCTCGAGGGCCGTGATCTGGCTGTAGCGGGAGATCGCGATCTCGATGGCGGGCAGCAGGTCGGCCGGCGTGAACGGCTTCACGACGTAGGCCATGGCACCCGCGTCGCGCGCCCGCTCCACCAGCTCGGTCTGTGAGAACGCGGTGAGCAGGACGACCGGCGCCGCGTGCTCCTTGGCGATGCGCTCGGCCGCGGAGATCCCGTCCATCACGGGCATCTTCACGTCCATGACCACGACGTCGGGCCGCAGCTCGATGGCCAGGCGCACGGCGGTCTCGCCGTCGCCTGCCTCGCCCACGACGTCGAAGCCGGCCTCGCGCAGCGTCTCGACGACGTCCATGCGGATGAGGGCCTCGTCCTCGGCCACGACGGCGCGGCGCGGGGTGCGGGCACCGGGGTCGGCCGCGGGCGTGCCGTCGGCTGCCACCGCGGTCGACGTGTCCGTCGCGCCGTCCGCGGCGGCGTCGGCGTCAGGGATGGGCAGGGGCTCCTTCTCGGTCACGCGCGCTAGCCTAGTGGGCGCTCCGGATCGGTCGGTACCGGCGTCCACCTGCGGCGTCGTCCGACCCCCGGCGCCCCGATAGCCCAACTGGCAGAGGCGTTCGGCTCAAACCCGATCCAGTGGGGGTTCGAATCCCCCTCGGGGCACGTCCCGCGGCAGCGGCCGCCCGAACCGCGACCGGCACGCCCGGCGCGGGCTCGCGGGTTGCCTGCCCCGCCCGACGGTGCCAGCGTGAACGGCGGAGGCCCGGCGCCCGCCCGGTGGCACGAGTGATCGCACGCACCGCAGACGCCGTCGTCATCGGCGGCGGACCGAACGGCCTCGTGGCCGCCAACGCCCTCGTGGACGCCGGGTGGGACGTCGTGCTGCTGGAGGCGGCCGACGAGGTGGGCGGAGCCGTCAGGACCGCCGAGGTCACCGCGCCGGGGTACCGCACGGACCTGTTCAGCGCGTTCTACCCCCTGGCCGCCGCCTCGCCCGTCATCCGTGGCCTCGAGCTCGACCGCCACGGGCTGACGTGGGCCAACGCACCCGCCGTCCTCGCTCACGCGCTCGACGACGGGCGCGGGGCCGTCCTCGAGCGCGAGGCTGCCGCCACCGCGACGGCCCTCGACGCCGAGGCCCCGGGCGACGGCGCCGCGTGGCTCGACCTCGTCGACGGGTGGCAGCGGGTACGCGACGACGTCCTCGACGCCCTCTTCGCGCCGTTCCCGCCGGTCCCGGCGCTCGCCCGGCTCCTGCGGCGCTCCGGGGCCCGCGGGGCGCTCGACCTGGCCCGGCTGGCCGTCCTGCCCGTCCGCCGGCTCGGTGCCGAGCGGTTCCGTGGCCAGGGGGCCCCGCTGCTGCTCACCGGCAACGCCCTCCACGCGGACATCCCGCCCGACGCGGCGGGCAGCGGCCTGTTCGGCTGGCTCCTGACGATGCTCGGCCAGGACGTCGGCTTCCCCGTGCCGCGCGGCGGCGCCGGCGTGCTCGCCCGTGCCCTGGCGAACCGATTCGTGGCGGGCGGCGGCCAGATCACCACGGGGGCCCGGGTGACCGCGATCGCCGTCGCCGGCGGTCGCGCCGTCGGCGTCGTGACGGCGGACGGCACGCGGGTGCGTGCGCGGCACGCGGTGCTCGCGGACGTCGTCGCTCCGAGCCTGTACCGCGACCTGCTGGGGCCGCGCCACGTCCCGGCTCGGGTGCTGGATGACCTCGGCGCCTTCGCCTGGGACCACCCGACCCTCAAGGTGAACTGGGCGCTCGGGCGAACGGTGCCCTGGCGGGCCGAGGGAGCGCGACGGGCGGGCACCGTCCACCTGGGCGTGGACCTCGACGGGTTCGTGCGCGCCGCGGCCGACCTCGCCGTCGGCGATCTCCCGGCGCGCCCGTTCCTCCTGCTGGGCCAGATGACGACCGCCGACGCGTCGCGGTCGCCGCAGGGCACCGAGTCGGCCTGGGCCTACACCCACCTGCCGCACGGCGTCACCTCAGCCGCCGCGGTCGCTGCGCACGTCGCCCGCGTCGAGCAGGCGGTCGAGCGCGCCGCGCCGGGCTTCGCCGAGCGCGTGGTGGCGCGGCACGTCCAGACCCCGGCGGACCTCGAGGCGGCCGACGCGAACCTCGTCGGCGGCGCCGTCAACGGCGGCACCGCTGCCCTGCACCAGCAGCTCGTCTTCCGGCCCGTCCCAGGGCTCGGCCGCCCCGAGACGCCCGTCGAGGGCCTCTACCTGGCCAGCGCGTCCGCGCACCCCGGTGGCGGCGTCCACGGCGCGTGCGGCTGGAACGCGGCTCGCGCCGCGCTCGCGGACGCCGGCCGGGCC
>JAEZZV010000254.1 GCA_023418375.1 Actinomycetes bacterium
GCGCTCCACCCGGCCGACCGCCGTCGGGCACGCCCGCCGGCCGTCCGACGCGTCCACCGAGATCATCGCCCGGGTGCCCGCGGAGGTGCCCGCTGCCGAGGCCGAGCCCCTGGCCGAGGTGGCCGAAGCGCCCGCCGAGCCCACGTGGGCGCCGGTCCCCGTGCCGCGGCCGACGTACAACCTCAAGCCGGCCGTCCGGCGCCCCGACCCCGCGCCGCTGGTCCTGGACGAGCGCGCCGAGGCCACCGCCGCGTCGTCCGCGGCCGACGACGCCGCCACCGAGGACGTCGCGGAGGAGCCCGCCGCGCCCGCCGCCGGGTTCGACCTCGACGCCGTGCTGGCCCGTCGCCGCGCGTCGGGGGAGTGAGCTCGACCATCGCCTGACGGGTGCTAACCTTGTACCCGCTTCATGGGGCTGTGGCGCAGTTGGTAGCGCGTCTCGTTCGCAATGAGAAGGTCAGGGGTTCGAATCCCCTCAGCTCCACCACCAGGTCGAAGGCCCCTGCGGGGGCCTTCGTCATGTCCGGCTCCGGTCCCCCGGCGTCGGATCTCCACGGCGGGCGGAGCGACCCGCGGGGCCCACCATGGATAACCTGGGCCTGTCGGCGGACACCCTCCTTCGCCGGCACCGGAGGGCTCTCGTGGACCTGCCCGTCGTGCCTGCGCCCGTCCGCGCGGAGCGGCGCCGTGGCCACCCGTTCCGGGTGACCGCGGGCACGCGCGTCGTCGTGGGCGACGAGCCGGCGGCGGTCGAGACTGCGGTCCTCCTGGCCACACGCCTGGGGTACGACCTCGGGGTGCCCGTGCCCGTCAAGCGCGACGACGGCGGCCCCGGCGTCGTCGAGCTCAGGGTCGTCACCGATTGCGGGCGCCTGCCCGTGTCGTCCTCGCTCGCCCCCGACCTCGCCGTCGAGGCGTACCGGCTCGAGGTGGACGCGGACCGCGTCGTCGTCACCGCGCTGGACGCGCGCGGGCTGCTGCGCGGGCTGGCGACGCTCGAGCAGCTGGCCCGGCCGAGCGACACCTGCGTCGTCGTGCCGCCGGTCCTGGTGGTGGACCACCCGCGCTTCGCCTGGCGGGGCCTGTGCGTGGACCTCGCGCGGCACTGGTTCGGGCCCGAGACCCTGCGGCTCCTCGTCGGGCTGCTCTACTCGCTCAAGCTCAACACCCTGCACCTGCACCTCACCGACGACCAGGGCTGGCGCCTCGAGTCGCCGTCGCGGCCTTCGCTCACCGAGGTGTCGGGCCGGACGGCCGTCGGCGGCGACCCCGGAGGCTTCCTCACGGTGGGCCAGTACGGCGCGCTGGTGACCTTCGCGGCCGCCCGCGGGATCACCGTGGTGCCCGAGATCGACCTGCCCGGCCACGTCAACGCCGCCCTGCACGCGTGCCCCGACCTGACCCCGGGCGGCGAGGCCAGGCCGGCGTACGCGGGGGTCGGCGTCGGGTTCTCCCGCCTGCACCTCGAGCTGCCGGCGACCCTGCCCTTCGTCACCGACGTGCTCCGCGAGGTCGCGGAGATCACCCCGGGCCCATACGTGCACATCGGCGGCGACGAGGCGCTGACGATGCACGCCGCCGAGTACGACCATCTCGTGCGGCACGCCGCCGGCGTCGTCACCGCTGCGGGCAAGACGCTGATCGGCTGGCAGGAGGTCGTGCGGACCCCGCTGCCCCCGGGATCGCTCGTCCAGTACTGGGACGAGCGCGACAGCGACGCCGCCATGGTGGCCGCGGTCGACGCCGGGGCGCGGCTGGTGCTCTCGCCCGCGTCCCGGATGTACCTGGACATGCGCTACGACCCGACGACGCCGATGGGCGGCGACTGGGCCGGCTACATCGACCTGCAGCGCGCCTACGAGTGGGACCCCGCCGCGCTGCTGCCCGTGCCGGAGGAGGCCGTCGCCGGCGTCGAGGCGGCGATCTGGACGGAGAACGTCCGCACCCACCGCGACCTGTTCGGGCTGCTCCTGCCCCGGCTGGCCGCGGCCGCCGAGGTCGCCTGGTCCCCCCGCAGCCGCCTGGACCTCGAGGGCTTCACGCACCGCGTGCGTCGGCTCACGCCGCGCTGGGAGGCCCGGGGCCTGCCCTGGCACCGGTCGGCGCTGCCCTGAGCCCTCCGGGAGGTCAGACCCAGCTGTGCAGCCACTGGCGCAGCTGCCACTGGTCGAACGGGATCACCTGGCCGGTCCACACGGGGAAGAAGAACACCGCCGCGCCGACGACCAGAACCCCGCCCACGACGAGTCCAAGGACCACGAACCTGCGGCGGAACTCGTCGTCGTGCGACCAGTGCCAGGCCCGGCCGACGGCCCAGGCGGCCAGCAGGGCGAGGAAGGGCAGGACCACGATCGCGTAGAACGTGAAGATCGGCCGGTCCGTGTACGCGAACCACGGCAGCCAGCCGGCGGCCACGGCGACGAGCAGCGGCACCGGCACGAGGTCGCGCCGCCGCGCCACCAGGACAACCGCAGCGGCGAGCGCCAGCGTGGCGAACCACCAGACGAACGGGTTGCCCAGCGACGTCACCGCCTGGGAGCAGCGCTCGGCCCCGCACAGAGTTCCGGCCGGCTCGGGCGCCTCGTAGTAGAACGACGTCGGGCGCCACTGCACCAGCCACCCGAGCGGCGAGGCCCTGTAGGGGTGCTCCGCCTCCAGGGTGGTGTGGAAGTGCCAGACCTGCGCGTGGTAGTGCCACCACGAGCCGAGGGCGTCGGTCACCGCGTTCCCGCCCGGGTGACCGGCCGCCCACTGGCGCCCGTAGGCCCCGGCGGTGGCGAACCAGGACGCCCACGTCGCGGTGTACACCGCCGCGGCCGCCACCACGAGCGAGGCGAACGCCGGCGCGGCGTCGCGCAGGAGGGCGCCCTGCCACCACCGCGGGACGCCCGCGCGTCGGCGTGCCGCAGCGTCCCAGGCGACCGACAGCAGGCCGAACGCCGCCACGAAGTACAGGGCCGACCACTTGGTGCCGAGCGCCAGACCGAGCAGGGCGCCCGCGAGCAGCCGCCACGGCCGCAGGCCGAGCCCCGGCCCGAAGGACCGGCCTCCGGTGTCCGGCGGGCCGACGTCGTCGGACGCGGCCGCCAGCCGTTCCGCCGTACGGTCCCGGTCCACGAGCAGCGCGAGGAACGCCGCCACCAGGAACAGCGCCAGGACGCCGTCGAGCAGCGACACCCGCGACTCCACGATCGCCGTGCCGTCGAGCGCGACGAGCGTGCCCGCGAGCGCGCCGAGCGCCGTGGACCCGAGCAGACGCCGGCCGATGCGCACCACGAGGAGCACCAGCAGGATCCCCGCAAGCGCCACGCCGAGGCGCCAGCCGACGCGGTCGTCGGGCCCGAGCAGCCGCATGCCCAGGGCGATCACCCACTTGCCGACCGGCGGGTGGACGACGAAGGCCGGGTCGTCGAGGTGGCTGTCGTACAGGCCCGCCTCGAACGCCGGGTTCGGCTCCGACGGCCACGTGGCCTCGTAGCCCAGGGTGGCGAGCGTCCAGGCGTCCTTGACGTAGTACGTCTCGTCGAAGACCAGCGGGTACGGACGGTCGAGCGACGGGAGGCGGACGGCCGCGGCGAGCGCGGTCACGGCGAGCGTCGTCGGCCAGCCGGCGCGCTTCTCGAGAGCGGCGGCGAGACGGGCCCCGACGGGTGGCGGCGCGGCCTCGGTCGTCACGCGCGTCATCGTAGGCCGCGACCAGCGCGTCCCGCGGGCGCACGCGGTCGCTAGCCTGACGGCCATGACCCCCGGACGCGTGGTGCTCGCGGCCACGCCGATCGGCAACCCCGACGACGCGTCGCCGCGGCTCGTCGCCGCGCTGGCGGGCGCGGACGTCGTCGCCGCGGAGGACACGCGGCGCCTGCTCGGGCTGTGCCGGCGCCTGGGTGTCGCCCCGGCCGGGCGCGTGCTCAGCTTCCACGAGCACAACGAGGGTGGTCGGCTGGCCGAGCTGCTCGAGGTCGTGCGCGGCGGCGGCACCGTCCTGGTGGTGTCCGACGCCGGGATGCCGACCGTCTCCGACCCCGGGTTCGGCCTTGTCCGGGCAGCCGCGGCGGAGGGCCTGGCGGTCACCGTGATCCCGGGCCCGAGCGCCGTGCTCGCTGCGCTCGCCGTGGCCGGGCTGCCCACCGACAGGTTCACCTTCGAGGGGTTCCTGCCGCGCCGCGCGGGGGAGCGGGCCCGCGTGGTGGCCGAGCTCGCCGGCGAGCGGCGCACGATGGTGTTCTTCGAGGCTCCGCACCGGCTCGCCGCGGCGCTCGGGGCGCTCGCCGACGGGCTGGGCGGCGAGCGACCGGCCGCCGTGTGCCGAGAGCTCACGAAGACGTACGAGGAGGTCCGGCGCGGGCCCCTGGACGAGCTCGTCGCGTGGGCGCAGGCGCAGGAGGTGCGCGGGGAGGTCGTCGTCGTCGTGGGCGGCGCCCAGCCGGCGCCTCCCGCCGACGTCGCGGACCTCGTCACGCAGGTCCTGGTGCTCGCCGACACCGGCGCGCGGCTCAAGGACGCGGTCGCCGTCGTGGCCGAGCGCGCCGGCGTGCCCAAGCGCGCACTCTACGAGGCCGCCCTGGCCCGGCGTCGCGGCTGACGTCTGGCACGATCACCGGTCGCGCCGCACGATGGCGGCATGGCAGGTGTCCGTGCCCGGGCTGCTGTGGTGGTGGCGATCGCGCTCGCCCTGCCGCTGGTCGCCTGCGGGTCGCCCGAGCCTGCGCCCACGCCGTCGGTGGTCCTCGCGACGCCGTCGCCGGAGGTGACGCGCGCCGCGCCGCCGTCGCCGCCGCCGATGGCGCAGCCCCCCGCCCTGCCTGCCGCCTCGGCCGCGCCGCAGGACGTCATGGTGGGCCTCGACGCGCCGTGGGGCCTGGCGTTCCTGCCCTCGGGCGCGGTCCTGGTGACCCTGCGGGACCGCGCCGTCGTCCTGCTGCTCGACGCGGGCGGGGTGCGCGAGGTGACCGGGCCCGGGGCGTCGGAGCTGAGCAGCGGGACCGTGACCGGCGGTGAGGGCGGGCTGCTCGGCGTCGCCGTGTCGCCGGACTTCGCGCAGGACCGGCGCGTCTACCTCTACCGGACCGCCGCGGACGGCAACCAGGTGGTGCGCGCCGAGCTCGACGGCGTCGCCGGCACGCTCGGGTCCCTCACGCCGTTGCTCACGGGGATCCCGGCGGCCGGGAACCACAACGGGGGCCGTCTCGCGTTCGGCCCCGACGGGATGCTCTACGTCACCACCGGCGACGCCGGCGAGCGGCCCGCCTCGCAGAACCCGGGCTCGCTCGCCGGCAAGATCCTGCGCCTCACGCCCGACGGCGAGCCCGCCCCGGGCAACCCGACGGCGGGCAGCCCGGTGTGGAGCCTCGGCCACCGGAACGTCCAGGGGCTGGGCTGGGACCCCACGGGGCGGATGTTCGCGAGCGAGTTCGGGCAGGACACCTGGGACGAGCTCAACCAGATCACGCCCGGGACGGACTACGGCTGGCCGCAGGTCGAGGGGATCGGCGGGGTGCCCGGGTTCGCCGACCCCTTCGCGACGTGGCCGACCTCGGAGGCCTCGCCCTCCGGCATCGCGGTGACCGACGACGCCGTCTACCTCGCGGCCCTGCGCGGCCGCCGCTTGTGGGTGGTCCCGCTGACGCCCGACGGCGTGGGGGAGCCCCGGGCGGTCCTCGTCGGCGAGCTCGGGCGGCTGCGGGCGGCGGCGATCGGGCCCGACGGCGCCCTGTGGCTGCTGACGAGCAACACCGACGGCCGGGGCGAACCGCGCGAGGGCGACGACCGCCTCGTGCGCATGCTGCCGCCGTGAGGCAAAAGTGCTGGTCGGCGGCGTGCGCGGGTGCCAGGCTCGGCACGTGCCCACCGCCGACACCGACCCCCGCACGCTCCCGGACGGGCTGACGCTGCGCACCGCGCGCCCCGAGGACCTCGACCAGATCGGGGCGCTGCTCGAGCGCCGCGGCGAGCCCGGCGACGCGTGCGACCAGCGCCTCGTGGTCCAGGACCCCGACGAGGGCTGGCGCTCGACCGCCGTCGTCGTCGACGGGGAGCGGGTGGTGAGCACCGCGACGCTGCTGGACGAGACGCTGCGGCTCGGCGACGTCGTGCTCCCCGCGGGCCAGGTCGAGCTCGTCGCCACGGAGGAGGAGTACGAGGGCCGCGGCCTGGTCCGCGCGCTCATGGGCTGGGCCCACACCGAGTCCGCGCGACGCGGCCACGTGCTCCAGGAGATGGTCGGGATCCCCTACTTCTACCGGCTCTTCGGCTACGAGTACGCCGTCGCGCAGCCGCGGGCACGGCGGCTGACCGCGGCCCCCGGCGGCGGGGCGGGCGACGTCGTGCGGCCCGCCACGGCGGCCGACATCCCGGCGCTGGCCGCGCTCCAGGCC
>JAEZZV010000270.1 GCA_023418375.1 Actinomycetes bacterium
CGGCGGGGGCGCTGCGTGACCTGCGGCGGTCGATCGTCGGCTGGTCGGTCGCGGTCGCCGGCGTGGCGACCCTCTACACGGTCTTCTACCCGACGATCGGCGCGTCGAAGTTCGAGGTGATGCTCGACGCGATGCCGCAGTTCGCGAAGGCCCTGGGCCTGGACGCGATCGTGTCCGCCGCGGGGTACGTGGGCGCCACGGTGTACCAGCTGCTCGGCTGCGTCCTGACCCTCGTGTGTGCGCTGGCCCTCGGGGCGCGGCTGGTCGCGGGCCAGGAGGAGGCCGGGGTGCTCGAGCTCGACTTCGCGGCGCCGGTCAGCCGCGCGCGGGTGTACGGCGAGCGGCTCGCCGTGCTGTGGGTGGCGGTGCTCGCGCTCGTCGCGTCGATCAGCGCGGTGGTGCTGCTCATGGACGTCCTGCTCGGCCTCGGCCTGGACCGCGGCAACGTCGCCGCCGTCGGGCTGGGGCTGCTCGCCTTCGCGGGCGCGCTCGGCACGGTGGCCTTCGCCGTGGGCGCCGCGACGGGCCGACGCGCCTGGGCGATCGGCGTCTCGGCGACCGTCGCCGTGGTCGCCTACGTGCTGAGCTACCTGGCGCCGCTGGTGGACCAGCCGTGGATGGACGCCGTCTCGCCGTTCTCCTGGTACACCGGTCAGGAGCCGCTGCTGACCGGAGTGGACTGGCCGGGCCTGGGCCGGCTCGCCGCTCTCGCCGTCGTCGCCGCCCTCGCCGGGGCCGTGCCGTTCGGTCGCCGCGATCTGCGCGTCTGAGCTGTCAAGCCGCCACGCCGGGAATCACCCCGACGAGTGTTCAGGCGCGCCCGGTTCGTGCCGATCCATTCGTCAGGAGGCGGCGCACGGTGCGCCGTCCGGGACGGTGAGGGCGATGAGCAAGCAGCCGGTGGATGCGGCATCGGTCGTCGTGCACGGCATGCACCCGACGCGCGGGTACCCCGTGACGCTGCACATCACCCCGGTCGTCGCGGGCCTGCGGCGCCGCGTCGACTTCCTCGTCGAGCAGGCCGACGGCCGCATCGAGGACGAGGACGCGTGGACCACCGCCATCAAGACCGTCGAGCTCGTCTCGGCCGACGAGGCCCGCGAGCTCGTCGAGGACGCCCGGCCGCCTCACCGCTGACGGCCGCCGAGCGCTGACGGTTGCCGAGCGCTGAGGGTTGTCGAGCGCTGAGGGTTGTCGAGCGCTGACGGCCGACGGCGCCCCGGTGCGTCAGCCGTGCGCCGTCGGGCGCACCCGCCACGTGCCCGGCACGAGGGGCACCCGATGGTGCGTGGCCAGGCGCAGCCCCGCCGTCGTGCACACCCACTGTGCGGCGAGCAGCAGCGGGCCGCCGACGACCACGAGCCCGAGCACCATGCCGGGCGTGACGTCGAACGGCAGCCCGAGCGAGCGCTGGAGGTCGTAGGCGGTCGACGGCCGGGCGATCGCGAGCAGGGCCGACAGGACGCCCAGGGCGGCGAGCACCCCTGCGGTCAGCAGGCGGGTGCGCGTCCCGTCGAGCCCGCTGCGGCCGGCGACGACGCCGGCGACCAGCCCGAGCGCGAGCTGCGGGACCGGCACGCCCATGCTCAGCACGAACAGCGCCACGGCAAGGAACCCGTAGACGCCTGCCAGCGCGGTGCCCGTCGCCGGGGCGTGGACCACCCCCAGGAGGACCCGGTCCGCGCGCGTCGGCGAGGGCGCACGCGTGGCGACGTCGGCGGCGGCCACGGTTCCGACGGTAGGGGCGCGCCCGCGGCCCGCGGTCGGCCGCCGCGGGTGAAACCTCAGCCGAGACCGGGTCAGCCGGCCACGGGCTCCAGCAGGAAGACGGGGATCTGCCGCTGGGTACGCGCCTGGTACTCGTCGTAGTCCGGCCAGACGGCGACGGCCCGCGCCCACCACTGCGCGCGCTCGTCGCCCGCGAGCTCCCGGGCGTCGTAGTCGCGCCGGACCGCGCCGTCCTGCAGCTCCACGCGCGGGTGCGCGAGGAGGTTGTGGTACCAGACCGGGTGCGCGGGCGCGCCGCCCATCGAGGCCACCACGGCGTAGCGGCCGTCGTGCTCGACCCGCATGAGCGGCGTCTTGCGGATCTTGCCCGTCCGCGCACCGACGCTGGTCAGCACGATGATCGGGACGCCGCGGAGCGTGTTCGCCTCTCGTCCGCCGCTGGCCTCGAAGCGCTCGGCCTGCAGGCGCGCGTGGTCGGACGGGCTCGGGGCGTAGTCACCGGAGAGAGGCATGCCGACGGCAACCGCGCCGATCATGGCGGCATTCCGTCAGTCCCACCACAGGGACCAGCACGGCTCGTACGGTCGCCACGGGTTGACCCGTGCGCTGATCGAGTCGGGCATCCGCACGGCGTCGTCCACACCGAGGTCGCGCTGGACGACCGCCCACAGGCGTTCGCACTCGCAGCCGTGGTGGTGGCCCGGCGTGATGTCCAGGTCCGGCGCGACGTAGGCGTAGAGGCCCTCGGCGGTGAGCCGCTCGTCGATCCGTGCGGGCCCGACGAGGTACCCGTGCAGCTCGACCTCGTCGGGGTGGTCGGCCGCAGCGCGCAGGAGCGTGCCGAGAGTCGGCGCGTCGTTCTGCCGGTCGTCGAGCTCCACCGCCGGCAGGGCGTCCAGCAGCGTGCGGGCCGTCCCGCCGTCGAGGCCCGCGTACCGGGCGAGGTCGCCGTCGTCCGCGGGCCGCCAGGTGACGAAGGGCTCGACCAGGTCGACGACGCCGCACTCCAGCAGCCAGCCGCGCGGGCTGCCGACGTCCGTGACCGACGGCCCGGCGGGATCGGCGCGCACACGGTCGAGGGCGGCGGTGTAGATCGTGCGCAGCGGCGTCGGTCGGCTCATCGGGTGTCCTCGGCTCGGGGATGACCGGCCGAGCGTCCCGCGCGTCGGCCGCGCCGCCGCGACGGGCCCGTCCCGGCGG
>JAEZZV010000309.1 GCA_023418375.1 Actinomycetes bacterium
CCCTCACCCGGCGCGACGCCGGCCCGCAGCACCACGTGTGCGCGCCCACGGTCGGTCACCTCGAGGGGCACGACGGCGTCGGCGCCCAGCGGCATGGGCGCGCCCGCGGCGACGAGCACCGCGGTGCCGGGCACGTGCCGCAGCCGACTGCCGGTGACCGTGACGTCGTCGACCACCGGCAGCTCGGCGGGCGCCCAGGCGGGGGCGTCGGCGGCCAGCACCGCGTAGCCGTCCCGGTCCGCGACCGGGTGTGCCGGGACGTCCGCGTCGGAGACGACGTCCCGCGCGACGATGCAGCCGTCGGCGTCGGCGAGGACCACGTCGAGCGCGGGCATCGGGGCTGCCGCCGCGAGGACCGCCGCGAGCTGGTCGGCGACGGACCTCATCGGCGCGCCCGCGTGGAACGAGCTGTCACTGCCAGCTGTCCACGTACTCCACGAGCCAGTCGCGCAGGTCCGGGCCGAGGTCCGGGCGGTCGCACGCGATCTGCACGACGGCCTTGAGGTAGTCCAGGCGGTCGCCGGTGTCGTAGCGGCGCCCACGGAACACGACGCCGTGCACGCCGCCGCCCTGCTCGGCCGGCAGCGCGGCCAGCGTGGCCAGGGCGTCGGTGAGCTGGATCTCCCCCGCCCGGCCCGGCTCGGTCGTCTCGAGGATGTCGAAGACCGCCGGGTGCAGCACGTAGCGACCGATGACCGCGAGGTTGCTCGGGGCGCGCTCGGGGTCCGGCTTCTCCACCAGCCCGGTGACCCGGACGTGGTCCGCGTCGTCGCCGGCGAGGGGCTGGACCTCGGCGCAGCCGTAGGCGGCGACCTGCTCCGGCTCGACCTCGAGCAGCGCGACGACCGACCCGCCGACCCGCTCCTGCAGCGCGATCATCTCCGTGAGCAGGGGGTCCCGCTCGTCGATGAGGTCGTCGCCCAGCAGCACGGCGAAGGGCTCGTCGCCCACGTGGTGGCGGGCGCACAGGACCGCGTGACCGAGGCCCTTGGGCTGGCCCTGCCGGACGAAGTGCACGTTGGCCAGCTCGGTGGAACGACGCACCTGCGCGAGGCGGTACTCGTCGCCCTTGGCCTCGAGGATGCTCTCGAGCTCGGGCACGGCGTCGAAGTGGTCGTCCAGGCTCCGCTTCGAGCGGCCGGTGATCATCAGGACGTCCGCAAGACCTGCGCGGGCAGCCTCCTCGACCACGTACTGGATCGCCGGCTTGTCGACGATCGGGAGCATCTCCTTGGGCGTGGACTTCGTGGCGGGCAGGAACCGCGTGCCCAGGCCCGCGGCGGGGATGACGGCTTTGCGGATGGTCATGTCAGGCAGGCTAGCGGGCCCACGCGTCACCGGCCCACCAAGCGCCGGGATGTCGCACCGGTCGGGCGCGGGCGGACGTCGGGCCAGGCCCCGGGGCGCGCCCGGGCACCGCGTCCTCGGACCGGGCCGACGAGGTCTTTGCCATGATGTGACCATGAGCGCACCCGACCAGCCGTACCCCGAGCACCAGTCAGGGCTCGAGGTGTACGAGGTCAAGGAGGAGCTCAGGAAGTCGCTGCGCGCCCGCCGCGCCAAGATCTCCCCCCGCGCGATGGAGACGGCAGCGATGGGCCTCGCGAAGGTCGTCGCGGGGGTGCCCGTCGTGGACGCCGCGAGCTGCGTGGCCGCGTACGTGTCGCGCCCCACCGAGCCGCCGACGACGCCGCTGCTCGACCGCCTCGCGGCGCGCGGCACGCGCATCATGCTCCCGGTCCTCGGGGCCGGCCTGCAGCGCGACTGGGCCTGGTACCGAGGGCCCGGCGACCTCCAGGTGCGTGCACCCGGCCGGCCGGCCGAGCCCGCGGGTCCGACGCTCGGCGCGGACGCCCTCACCGAGGTGCAGGCCGTCATCGCCCCCGCGCTCGCGGTCGACACCGCCGGCGGGCGCCTGGGTCAGGGGGGCGGCTGGTACGACCGGGTGCTCCGGCACGCACCGGCCGACGCGATCGTCGTGGCGATCGTCTTCGACGAGGAGGTCTACGACGCGAGCGAGCGCCCGCTCCCCCGCGAGCCGCACGACCGCTCCGTCGACATCGTCGCCACCCCGAGCGGGTGGCGCTGGCTCAGGACGCCGGCCGGAGCGTGAGCTCGCGGACCGCGGCCTCGCGGACCGCGTCCCGGCCGAACGGCCAGGGGAAGGTCCGGCCGTGCGCCCACGCGTCGAACTGGTCGGTGTAGTGGACGCTCCCCGGGTGCCCTGAGGTCCCCGTCAGCGTCACCCAGGTCGAGGCGTCCAGGTCGCCCAGGTCGACGACCATGCGCATGGCAGGGCCCGCGGTCACCGCGAACGACCCGCTCGCGGCATCCCAGGCGGTCGCGTTGACGATCGACGAGCCGCCCGGCACGCCGAGGGGCTGCGGGTTCACGAGCTCGCGTACGGGGCCCGGGATCGAGTCGCCGCCGAGCACGGGGTGCTGGGGGGCCGCGGTGTGCAGCCGGCCCCACTCCCAGTCCCGCACGTCCTTGCCGAGATGGACGGTGAGCTCGAGCCGGGCTGTCGTGAGGGCGCGGGAGAGCATCTCGTCGCGGTTCTCGACGATGCTGGCGGTGGTCCGGTCGTCCCACCAGGGGTTTCCCGGGTCGTCGAGCAGGTTGACGACGACCTGGAGCCAGCGGCTCCCGCCGTTCGGCCAGACGTCCTCCGGCAGGTCGTCCTGGAAGGTCAGCTGGAGCAGCGTGGACCACACGGCCGCGAAGTACGCCGCCGCGGGCGAGTCGGCCTCCTGCCGCAGGTCCCAGTCGCGCAGGAGCTCGACGGCCTCGAGCGTGAACGCGTCGTCGACCGGGGCGGCGAGGAGCGCGGGCACGAGCTCGTCGGCGTAGGCGCTCCACGTGTCGACCTGCATCGCGTTGGTCGTCGCGACGTCGATCGGCGTCCCCGCCGCGACCGCCTCGTCCAGCAGCGTGCGGATGCGCTGCGAGCGGTAGCCGAAGTCCCAGTCGGCGGTGAGGTACGGCCCCACCCCCGCCGGTGTCACGGCCTGGTTGGCGGCGACCAGGTAGCCCTCGGGCGGGTCCTGGACGGCCGGGAGGTCCTGCGGGGGCACGAAGCCCTGCCAGTCGTAGCGGGAGTCCCAGCCCGGCCGCGGCCAGGTGCCGTCGGACGGCACGGGGCCGTCGGTGACCCGCTGGCGGATCGGGACGAGCCCGGGCGCCTGGTAGCCGATGTGCCCGTCGGTGGTCGCCCACACGATGTTCTGGGCCGGCACCGCGAAGGCCGCAGCGGCGGCGGCGACGTCGGCCGCGTCCGCCGCGGTGTTCAGCCGGAAGACGGCGTCGGCCGTCCGCCCGGGGGTCAGGGCGGTCCACCCGAGGGCGACCTCGGTCCGCCCGCCCCGGACGCCCGCCGGGGTGGGGGCACCCGCGAGCGCGATCTCGAGGGCGTCGCTCACCAGGGGGCCGTGCACCGTCGAGCGGACCTCGATCTCGACCGGCTCGGCGCCGTTCACCTCGATGACCTCGGTGCGCACGTCGAGCGGCACCCGTTCGCCGTCGCGCAGGTAGGTGCCGGTCTCGTCGTCGACGCGCTCGAGGAAGAAGTCCGTGACGTCGGCGCCCATGTTCGTCAGGCCCCAGGCGAGCTCGGAGTTGTGTCCGATGATCACCCCCGGGAAGCCCGCGAAGCTGAAGCCGGAGACGTCGAACGGGCACCGCGGGCCGACGTCGGCGCAGCGCAGACCCATCTGCATGAACACCCCGGGCGCCGAGATCGCCAGGTGGGGGTCGTTGGCCAGGATCGGCGCGCCGCTCGCGGTCAGCTCGCCCGACACGGCCCAGGAGTTCGAGCCGACGCCGTCGCCCGAGCCCACGAGCGTGGGCACGGCGGCGATGGCCGCGCGCGCGTCGGCGAGGGCGCTCTCGAGGTCGGCCGGCAGCGCGGCCGGAGCCGCCTGCGTCGCCGTCGCCGGCGCCGGCTCCGCGTCGGCCGCGGGCACGACGATCGGGAGGTGGTCGTCCGGGTAGGCGGGGAAGAGCTCGTCGACACGCGCGACGTCGCGCACGGTCGTGTAGGCCAGGCCGCGGGCGAGCTCGTCCTCGAAGTTGGCGCGCAGGTCCCACGCCATCGCCTTGAGCCAGGCGAGCGAGTCGACGGGCTCCCACGGCTCGGGGTGCGCGACGTCGAGCTGCAGGCCCAGCACGGCGTACTCGACGGCGATCTCCTCCGACCCGCGGCTGTCGAGGTAGGCGTTCACACCCTCGGCGTACGCGGTCAGGTAGCGACGCGTCGACTCGTCGAGGAGGTCCCACTCCTGCTCGGCGACGTCGCGCCAGCCGAACGTGCGGATGACGGTGTCGGCGGCCAGCGCGTCCTCGTTCTCCCCGACCAGCTCCGACAGCCGCCCGGCCGTGACGTGCCGCCGGTAGTCCATCTCGAAGAAGCGGTCCTGCGCGTGCACGTAGCCCTGCGCGCGGAAGAGGTCCTCCGCGGTGGTCGCCTCGATCGTCGGGACGCCCCGCGTGTCGCGCAGGACGGTGACCTCGGCGGACAGCCCGGGCAGCTCGGCCGTGCCCGCGTGCTCGGGCAGCGGCCTGCGCACGACGGCGGCGGCAACGGCGACGATCGCGACGAGGGCGAGCACCGCGACCAGGGCGACGACGATGAGGACGCGCAGCGCTCGGCTTCGGGGCACGCTGGCAGGGTAGTCGCTGCCGCTGCGCCGGGCTGGCCGGGACCGGCGCGGCCCGGTGGGTGACCCGGGAATGCACGGCGGCCGCGGCGCGTCGTACCATTGGCACTCGGATGAGCCGAGTGCCAGGCGGGGCGGACGCCCCCGCCGGCCGAGCCGGTGAGCTGACCTGGAGGAACAGTGCCGACGTACTCCTACGCGTGCACCGCGTGCGGGCACCGCTTCGACGCGCAGCAGGCCTTCACCGACCCGTCCCTGACCGAGTGCCCCGAGTGCTCCGGTCGCCTGCGCAAGCTCTTCGGCGCCGTCGGCGTGGTCTTCAAGGGCTCGGGCTTCTACCGGACCGACTCGCGGTCCTCCGGCAAGACCGCGTCCATCCCCGCGTCGTCGGGCGCGTCCGGCTCGTCCTCGTCCGGCTCGTCCTCGTCCGGCTCGAGCACGCCCGCCGCGGCGTCGGCCCCGAGCAGCTCGGCCCCGGCGGCGAGCGCACCCGCCGCGTCCGCCTGAGGCTTCCTCCACCGGTCCGGCGTACCCCGACCGTCCCCAGGCCGGCCGGTCCGCCACCCGCGTCAGCCCGACGCCGTCCCTAGCCTCGCCTCGTGACCTCACCCCGGCTGCCGCTTGCCCTCCGGGTGCTCGCCTGGCGGCTCCGGCCGCTCCTCCTGGCGCTGGCCCTCGTGCTCGCCTGCGCGCTCGGGGCGCGCGCCGGCGCACCGCCCCCCGCCCCCACCGTGCCCGTGGTCGTCGCGGCGGCGGACCTGCGCGCCGGTGACGTGCTGGCCCCCGGCGACCTGCGGAC
>JAEZZV010000338.1 GCA_023418375.1 Actinomycetes bacterium
GGGTGCACCGCGCCGGAGCCCCCGCCGCCCGACGTCGTCGAGGTCGCCGCCGCCGTGCCCGTCACGCGGGGCGTGCCGCCCGCCCGCGCCGCCCAGGCCCGCCCGATGTTCGCCTCGTCGGTCGCGCCGGTCGACGAGGCCCTCGCCGCCCGGATGAGCGCCTCCTGGCGTCCTGGCTGCCCCGTCCCCCTGGCGGACCTGCGCTACGTCACGGTGACCTACCTGGACTTCGACGGCGTCGTGCGCACCGGCGAGCTGGTGGTCCACGCGGACGTGGCCGAGGGCGTGACCAGGGTGTTCGCGGCGCTCTTCGAGCAGCGCTACCCGATCCGGTCGATGCGGCTGATCGACGACTTCGGAGCGGACGACACCGCCTCGATCTACGCCGACAACACCTCGGCGTTCAACTGCCGGGCGATCACGGGCGGCACCGAGTGGTCCGAGCACGCGTACGGCCGGGCGATCGACATCAACCCCGTGGAGAACCCGTACGTGCTGGGCAGCCACGTCGGCCCGCGCACGGGCCGCCCGTTCGTGTCCCGCCCGGACTCCCCGGGCGTCCTGCACGCCGACGACGCCGTCGTGGCCGCCTTCGCGGCCGAGGGCTGGCAGTGGGGGGGCCTGTGGCCGGGGCCCATCGACTACCAGCACTTCTCGACCTCGGGTCGCTGACGCGCCCCCAGCGGCGCGTGACGCGGCACTACCGTGCTCGCATGCGCCGGGTCCTCGTCGTCGTCGCCGGCGCCGTCCTGCTCGGCCTCGCGACGGGCTGCTCGAGCAAGGGCACCCCGGCTCCCGACGAACCTTCGGACGCTTCGGCGACCGCGGAGGCTGAGCCGGACATCGCGGAGGCACCGCCCCCCGGGCCCCTGGAGGAGTACGTCGGCTACGCGGCCGCCGCCAGGACGCCGGAGGAACTGGTGGCGGAGGTCGCCCGGCGGGAGAACCTCACCGCTGCATGTATGGCCGAGCTGGGTTTCGACTACGAACCCCAGGTCCCGAGCGTCGACGAGATCCAGGTCTCCAGCGGCCCGGAGCCGGGCACCCGGGAGTTCGTCGAGGCGTGGGGCTACGGGACGTGGGCTGCGCCGGCCGGCGGAGGCGGCGGCAGCATGTCCTACACGAGTTCCTCGGACCCCAACCGGGAGCGCTGGGAGGCGATGAGCGACGCGGCGCGGGAGGCGTTCGACACGGCCCTGAGCGGACCGCTCACCGTGGGCGAGGACGGTGGCCAGTTCCGGCCGGGTGGCTGCGACAGCGTCGGCGACGTGCCGGCCGGTCCGCAGGCCGAGTACCTGACCGGCGTCCAGGAGGAGGCGCGCGCGTTCCTTGCGGCGCTCCGTGACGACAGCCGCTTCGCGGAGGTCGACGCAGCGTGGGCGTCGTGCATGGCGGACGCCGGGTTCACCTACGACAACCCGTTCGCCGCCCAGGACGCGGTCTTCCATGAGTGGTTCGCGGAGGTGGACGGCACCGTCGGCCCGGACCCGGCCCCCATCGACGAACGCGCGGAGGCAGAGCGTCGCCTCGCCGTCGCCGACCTGGACTGCCAGGAGGAGACCGACTGGCGCGCGCGTCACCGTGTGGTCGAGGTCCAGCTCCAGCAGGAGTACGTCGACGCCCACCGCGCCGACCTGGACGCGCTCGCGGCTTCTCTGGGGGCTGGAGAGGGCTGACGTGCCCGCGTGTCGGTGCCCGTCAGTCCAGCGGGTCGGGGACCGCGTAGGGGAGTCGGTGCAGGAGAGCCGCCTCGCCCGCGGCGCGCTGCGCGGCCGTGACCGCGTGCCGGTACTCCCGGTCCCGGCGCTCGGCGAGGACCGCGGCGATGAAGCGCTCCGGGTGCGTGCCAGGCGGGGGACCGGGCGCGACGTACCGCTCCATCTCGGCAGCGATCTCCATGCCGAGGCGCACCCGGGAGCCCGGGTGGAGGCTCGCCGCCCGGCCCAGCAGCTGGCGCGCCCGCAGCGCGAGCCCGTCGGGCAGGCGGCGGATGTCCGCGCTGTGCACCCAGCCCGCGAGCTCGGGCGGCATCACGATCGGCGGCAGGGCCCGCTGGCCGCCGCGGACGCGGACCGCGTAGGTGCCGGCGAGCATGTCTCCCAGGCGCTTGCCCTTGGGGTGCACCATCGACGCGACGAGGGCGAGCACCGCGGACGTCAGGTAGATCTCGACGACGCCGACGAGCGCCCGGATGAGCGCGTGCCGGAAGCGCACCGGGCCGCCGTCGTCGCGGACGATCCGGATCCCCGCCGCGACCTTGCCGACCGAGCGGCCGCCCCACAGCGTCTCCACCGCCGCCGGCAGGACGACGAGCACGGTGACGACGTACACGCTCATCAGCGCCGCCCCGGCGGCCGCGTCGAGCTCCACGCCCACCGCGCCGATGAGGAGCGCGAGGAGCAGACCCACGACGAAGACGACGAGCACGTCCAGGGCGCCGCTGAGCATCCGGGTCGCGAACGACGCCGGGCGGGCGTCGATCGCGACTCCCTCGCCGAGGAGGATCTCGTCCTGCACGTCGGCGATCCTGCCACAGGACGTCTTTCCTGGTCCGCGGTGTGACAGGCTTGGCCGTCGTGGACCTCGATGCCTTCTCCGCCGTGCACGGCGCCACGTGGGCGCGCCTCGACGAGCTGGCCAAGGGTCGCCGTCGGCTGAACGGTGCGGAGAGCGACGAGCTCGTGCGCCTCTACCAGGAGGTCGCCACCCACCTGTCCACGATCCGCTCCGTCGCCCCTGACCCCGCCGTCGTCTCGCGCCTCTCGGACATCCTCGGCCGGGCGCGCGCGGCCATCGCCGGCCCCCGGTCGCTGTCCTGGGGAGACCTCAAGGAGTTCCTCCTCGTGAGCCTCCCGGCGGCGCTGTTCCGGATCCGCTGGTGGACGGTCGCCGTCATGGTCGGGTGCATCGCCGTCGCGGTCCTCGCCGGCGTCCACGCGGGCCGCAACCCGGAGATCCTGACGATGTTCCAGGGGCCGGAGGAGCAGCAGGCGGACTACGCGGAGACCCAGTTCGAGAACTACTACTCCCAGAACCCCAACGCGAGCTTCACGGCGCAGGTCTGGACGAACAACGCGCGCATCGCGGCGCTCTGCATCGCGCTCGGCATCACCGGCATCGGCGTCCTCATGGTCCTGGCGCAGAACGCCATCGGCGTCGGCATCGCCGGCGCCGTCATGGCGAAGTTCGGCTACCTCGACCTGTTCTTCCAGCTGATCCTGCCCCACGGCCTGCTCGAGCTGACGGCGATCTTCGTGGCCGGTGCGGCGGGACTGAAGCTGTTCTGGACGATGGTCGACCCCGGCGGCCGCCCCCGCGGGCGCGCCGTGGCGGAGGAAGGGCGTGCCCTGTTCACCGTCGCCCTCGGGCTCGTCCTCGTGCTGGGTGTCTCCGGGGTGATCGAGGGCTTCGTCACGCCGTCGACCCTGCCCTGGCCCCTGAAGATCGCGATCGGCGCGCTCGCGCTGGCCGGGTACTGGGTCTACGTGCTCGTCGTCGGGCGCCGCGCGGTCCGGGGCGGCGCGACGGGCGACCTGGGCCTGCGCGACCGCGGCGA
>JAEZZV010000005.1 GCA_023418375.1 Actinomycetes bacterium
ACGCTCGCGACCGCGGGCGGCGGCGACCTGCTGTTCTGCGGCCACCACTTCCGCGCGCACGAGGCCAAGCTCGTCGGCGCCGGCGCGCAGATCCTCGACGAGCGTCACCTCATCGACGCGTAGCACAACGCGGGTCGACGCACGCACATCTTCCTCGAAGACAATCCCTCATTCGCGCTGCACCCGAGGCAGATGCACGGCAGCGCGACCGTGGGCCGCGACCCCCGTACCCGATTCGCCCGCCCTCCTCGGCATGCACGCTCGTCACCAACGAGAACGCTGCTGTCTTCATCAGGCAGTAGCCCAACGAGACACGTGACGCCTTGTACTCGCAGATCGCGCAGCAGCTCCGCGAGCGCTGGCACGACCTCACGCAGCGCGTCGACGACGGCGAGGACGCGCGCGGGAACCCCATCCAGTTCGACGAGTTCACCCTCACGCTGGGCTCGTGCTACATGGCCCTGGCCTTCTTCCGCGACGAGGTCTTGTCGACCAGACGACGTTCACCACGCTGGCACGCGACGCGCTGACCGCCGTGCGCGAGGTCACCGAGTCCGACATCGGGGACCAGTCCGACTCGTACGAGCGCAAGCTGCTGGGCCTGACGGCCTGACCACCTGACCCGCACGACGTCGGGTGCGCCCTGCGCCCGTCGAGTTCCACCGACCGTCGCTGGGGATGCAGGTCACGCGAGCACCCTCGCACCCACCCCCAACGGCCCTGACCAGCCTGTACCGTCGATCCGTCAGCCGCAGCGCCCCTCGCCGAGCGCACACGGACGACACGGGTGTTGTCCCGCGGGCTCCACTAGTGGAACCCCTCATCACCCGGGCCTCTAGCTCAACTGGCAGAGCAGCGGACTTTTAATCCGCGGGTTGTGGGTTCGATCCCCACGGGGCCCACCTGACCGGTGACGTCCCGCTGAGTGGTGGAGGTCCTCGACACCGTGCGGGTCAGCTCGTTGATCATGCCGTGAGCAGTTGAGGGGCGTCCATCTCCGTCGTCGCGGTCAGAGTGGTCATGGTCGCGAGCTGGGTCATGGAGCGTTCGGACAGGTAGCGCCGGTCGGTGGCGGCCCATTCGTCGTGGGCCTCGACGAGCACGGCGCCGGCCAGGCGCAGCAGCGCGGTGGGGTTGGGGAAAACCCCGATGACGTCGGTGCGGCGCTTGACCTCCTTGTTCAGTCTTTCCAGGGGGTTGGTCGACCAGATCTTCTTCCAGTGGCTGGTCGGGAACGCGGTGAACGCGAGCAGGTCCTCGCGGGCGCCCGCGAGCATGGCGGCGACCTTCGGGTGGGACCGGCCGAGCATGGTCTCGATCGCGTCGAACTGCTCGCGCACGTGTTCGGCGTCGGGCTGGGCGAAGATCTTGCGGATCGCCGCTGCGACCATCTCCGCATTCGTACGGGTGACCGCGTCCAGGGCGTTGCGGGTGAAGTGGACCCGGCAGCGTTGCCAGGCTGCGCCGAGCAGGACCGAGCCGATCGCGGTCTTGAGTCCCTCGTGGGCGTCGGAGACGACCAGCAGCACCCCACCCAGGCCGCGGGCCTTGAGCGAGCGCAGGAAGCCGGTCCAGAACGTGCCGTTCTCGCTGTCACCGACGTCGAACCCGAGGACCTCGCGGTGCCCGTCGTCGCGGACCCCGGTGGCGATCACGACGGCCTGGGACACCACCCGGCGTCCGACCCTGGCCTTGCAGTACGTCGCGTCCAGGAACACGTAGGGGAACGCCGCGTCGGCCAGCGATCGGTCGCGGAACGCGGCGACCTCCTCGTCCAGGCCGGCGCAGATCCGGGAGACCTCGGACTTCGAGATCCCGCTGTCGGCGCCCAGCGCCTTGACCAGGTCGTCGACCTTGCGGGTCGAGACCCCGTGCAGGTAGGCCTCCATCACGACCGCGAACAGTGCCTGGTCGACCCGGCGGCGACGCTCCAACAAGCTCGGGAAGAACGACCCGGTGCGCAGCTTGGGGATCCGCAGATCCAGGTCACCGGCCGTCGTGGTCAACGTCCGAGACCGCGACCCGTTGCGCTGAGTCGTGCGCTCGGCGCTGCGCGCCCAGGGCCCGGCACCGATCACCGAGGTCGCCTCGGCGTCGATCAACTCCTGGTAGAGGTGCTCGGTCGCCGTGCGGATCCGGTCGCTGACCTCGGTGTCCTTCAACGCCGCGAGCAGCTCGAGCAAGGCAGACTGGTCCATAGCCATCGTGCGATGTGTCCTTCCGTGAGTTCCCTAGTCCGGTCTCACTGACCATCGCACGATGGCCTTCACCGTCATGGACACCACGACGCTGCAGGCCAGGAACTACACCACCCCAGGGGACGTCACCGCGTGGAAGGTCCTGGGACTGTCGCGATACGGCTCATTCCGGGAGTTGGACAACAACGGCTATCAGAGCGGCAGCTACCTCCCAAGCCGAGACATCGCGATCGCTGGACCGTTCATCGTCGACGGCAGGGTGCTGGACCGGGCCGAGTTCGTGCTCGCAGCAGAGGACTGAGAACCCCTCCGGCGGGTATCGCCGCCCCTGGTCGCGGTACGGAGCGCTGGCGCTAGAAGAGGGCGCCCTGGGCGGCGTCTGGCTCACGCTTCTGACGTCGGCGAGAGGGTGGCGTTGACGAACCCTTGGCGATGCGGTCGGTGATCGCCTTGTGCACGTCGTTCCGCAGCGTCCGCCTCGTCACCGTCCAGTCACCATCCAGGCTCGAAGTGGCGAGCCCAGCCGCGCTCAAGATGGACATGGCTTCCTTGACGTCAGCGACGCGTCCGCGCCCGTAGTCCTGTCGGACCATCGCGGCGATGCTGTCTGCCGTCGCGGTGAACTCGTTCTTCGCGTCATCGACCCAGAACCGGGACGGGAACACGGACGTCCACAGGCGCGTCGCCAAGTAGAGCGGCTTCACCGGGTCGTTCATGAAGGCGTACTGCGCCTTGATCGACGCGAACCGATCTGGCCGGAGCTTCAACTCTGGGAAGATCCCGACGTCGGTGGGTCCGAGGGCAAGCGTGCCGTTGATTGCCCGGTCGGGCCACGGCTGGAAGACGTACCGCTCGTCGGTGCGCGCGAACTGAACCATCACCGGGCGCCGAGTCGGCTTGTACGAATGCTGCGGGTTGTCGACTCGCTCCTCGAACAACCGCCGAGCAGCATCCCGGCCGGTGTCCATCGGCGTCAGGAACAGGACATCCACCGTCGAGGGCCGGTGCTGCTTGCCGTCCGAGCCCGGCACCCCTTCGACTTCGCCGTAGCGGGCGAGTTGTCTGCAGAGCCCGTCGACCGACTCGTCCCGGCGAGCGATGTTGGCGATCTCGCCCAGGATCGCCCGGCCGTCCTTGAACAACACGGTGAAGTCGGGGGTCCCGTCACGGCCGTCCTGGTGTTGCGTTCGGGGGTACCGCTCGAAGTGATCGACCGTGGGAGCGAGCTCCTGGATGCGCGTGAAGGCCCACTGGTATGCGGACACGATGTCGACGTTGCGATCGTACAAGTTGAAGTCGCGGAGCAGCGCGTCGGGGTCGAAGGGCCCGCCGGTGCCTCGCGTCGCGTTCACGTCTATCAGCCCTCGACCAGGTCGTGGATCGACGGCAGGTCCTCGTCGACGCGCTCGCTCACGTCGAGTGCACCGAACCGTTCGCTCAGTTGCTGCGTGACCCGTCCCAGCGCTGCGGCCGAAGCGCGGTACCCGGGGTAGATGTCGATCGCGTCTGGCCGCGTGATCATGACGTCGAAGTTCGACCCGTCGCCTTCGTCCGTCAGCGCGAAGTGGAGGTAAGGGTTCCGGTGGAACACAGCGAGCGAGTAGTTCGACATGCCATGGACGACATCGAGCACCGTTC
>JAEZZV010000095.1 GCA_023418375.1 Actinomycetes bacterium
CCGACGCCGCAGTACAGGTCCCACACGGTCGCCGGGTCGACGTCGGCGACCCACGCGCGGGCCTGCCGGTACAGCGCGGTCGCCACCTGCGTGTTGGTCTGGAAGAAGCTCTGGGGGCGCAGCAGCAGCTCGACGTCGCCCAGCCGCATGGGCAGCGCGGAGTCCGGGGTGAGGACCTCCTCGCGGGAACCCTCGAGCACGGCCGCGTGGACCGGCTGGACGTTGAGCGAGGCGACCCGGACGGGCAGTGCCGCCAGCAGCGCCGGCAGGTGCTTGCGCAGGCGGGCGAGGGGCTCCGTGGACCGGCACACGAAGCGGACCATGAGCTCGCCGTCGGGCGACTGCGTGACCAGGAGGTACTTGAGCTCCCCGCGCCGCGCCGCGACGTCGTACGGCTCGAGCCGGGCCAGCCTGACGAAGGCGGCCAGCTCGTGCAGGGCCGCCCGCAGGCCCGGGGTGTGCAGCGGGCAGTCCCGCAGGTCGACCGTGCGCCCGAGCTCGTCCAGCACGCCCAGGACCGGCGCGTCGGCGGTGCCGCCGACGACCATCTTCGCCTTGTTCCGGTACCCCTCCTCGGCGCTCCGGATGGGCGGCAGCCAGCGGGGGCCCGGGACCAGCTCGGCGACGTGTGCCTGCTTCGCCGCGAGCTGCTCGGCGTACGGCCGCTCGAGCCACGCGCACGAGCGGCACGTGGCCGCGTCGTAGAAGGAGCAGCGCACGATGCCACCCTACGAGGCCGCCCGGTCGGGACCGGAGCCGGTCAGATCGCGCGCGCGAGGCTCCGGCGCAGCATCCAGGCGCCGACGAGCAGCAGTACCGCGGCGAACCCGAGGAGCACGCCCAGCTCCGGCAGGATGTCGACCAGCCCGCGGCCGTGCCGCTGGACGTCGGCGAGGGCCTCGGCGGCCCAGGCGTGCGGCGTCACGTGGGCGACCGTGCGCAGGCTGTCGGGGAACAGCTCGATGGGGTACATCGCGCCGCCGAGGGCGCCCAGGACGAGGCCCAGCCCGACGCCGACCCCCCCGGCGGCCGCGTCGTTGTCGATGACCGAGCCCAGCACCATCGCCGCCCCCGCCGCGACGAGCCCGAAGACGAGGACGACGAGGAAGGCCAGCGGGAGGTTGCCCCAGTCGACGTCGAACAGGAGCGCCGTCGTGGCCATGATGTACGCGCCCTGCGTCGCGGCGATGGCCAGCCGCCCGAGGGCCTGGCCGACCACCGCCTGCGCCGTCGTGACCGGCGCGGCGAGGCTCCGCCGGGTCACGCCCAGACGCCGGGACTGGATCAGGGTGGTCGACCCCGCCAGCGAGATGAGGAACACGAACAGGAGGACCTGCGCCGAGGCGCCGTAGTCGAACTGGCCGAGCCCGGCGAACTCCTGCGCGATCTCGGAGACGTTCGTGATCTCCAGGCGCGCGGGCTCCACCACCTCGTCGGCGGCCTGCAGAGCGGCGCCCGCGTTGGCCGGGTCCAGCCCGGCCTGCGCGAGTGCGCTCACCTGCCCCCGCTCGAGTGCGAGGGCGTCCAGCGCCGACTGGACGCGCTGGGCCGTGGCCTGGGACTGGGCCTGGTTGCCGAGGACGAGCTCGACGGCGACGTCTCCGCCGTCGTCGTAGCCGGCTGCCGCCTGCTCGGTGACGACGACGGCCACGTCCGCGCGGCCGCGTGCCACGAGCTCGCGGCCCTCGACCGCGGGCAGGGTGCTCACGGACACGTCGTCGGCCTCGAGGACGGCGACCAGATCGTTCCTCAGGTCGGAGTCGGCACCCGAGACGGCGACGGTGCCGCCGCCCCCGCCGCCGAACTGGGCACCGATGAAGAGCACCAGGAGCAGCGGGAAGACGAAGACGAAGAAGATGTTCGAGCGGTCCTTGAGGAACCGCCGCAGCTCGACGGACGTGATGGCGAGGGCGGTCCTCATGCGGCCGCCCCCCGGTCCGGCACGAGCCGTGAGGCGAGCGTGGCGAGCACGGCGAAGCCCAGCATCACGGCGACCGGCTGGCCGATGTCGGCGAGCCCGCCGCCCCCGCTCGTGATGCCGAGGCCGCGCATGAAGGCCGCGATCGGGTTGAGGTCGAGGACCTGGCCGAGCAGCCCCGTCGCGACGATCGGGAAGAACGCCCCGGCCGACATGCCCAGCACCATGGCCAGGATCGACTGCGCGATCTGCGCCTGCTCGGCGGTCCGAGCGATGCGGGCGACCACGAAGACGAGCGAGACGCCGGCCGCCACGACGCAGAGCACGAGCACCGCGACCGCCGCGGCCGACCCGAAGCTCACGTCGAAGAACAGGCTTCCGACGCCGAGCAGCACGCCCGTCGCGACCACGCCCAGGCTGTACGCGGTCAGCGCCTTCGCCGCCACGATGAGGCCGGGCCGCATCGGCATCGAGCGCAGGCGGGCCAGCGTGCCCTGCTCGCGCTCGGTGAGCAGGCCGAGCACGCCGAAGCCCACGGTGAACAGCAGGAACAGCCCCGCCTGGCCGGCGACGAGGCTGCCGGAGAAGCTCAGCTGCTCGGTCGAGGCCTCGCCCTCGGTCGTCGTGAACGCGGGGGCGGCGTGGACCGCCTCCTGTGCGACGGCTGCGAGCTCCGCCGGGGCCAGGCCGGACATCGCGCCGGCCGTCGCGGCCCGCGTGCCGGCGTTGATCCGGTCGAGGACGGCGTCGATCACCGTCTCGACGACCTGTGCCTCGATCCCGGCGGTCTCGCCCTCGACGACGTCGACGACCGCCTCCCGGCCCGAGGTGACGGTCGCGGTGAACCCCTCCGGCACGACGACGGCGAGCGCCACCTCGCCGTCGCGCACCAGCGCCCGCGCGTCCGCCTCGTCGGTCTGCGTCAGGCCCACCTCGAGCGCGTCGAGTCCCGCGAGCGTGTCGACGACGGACGCGGCGAGGTCGTCGCCGGCGGGCGCGCTGACCGCGACGTCGATCGGCTCGAGCTCGAGGGACTCCATCGACCCGAACGTGAGGTTGAACACGTACATCAGGGCGAGCGGCACGAGCACCGCGAAGATGATCACCGACTTGTCGCGCACGTGCTGGCGCAGGTCGGACGCCGTCATGACGAGGAGCTGGCGCATGTCAGTCCCGCAGCGCCTTGCCGGTGAGCTGGAGGAAGACCGACTCGAGGTTCGGGCGCGTGATCTCGACGTCGTCCAACGTCATGCCCGCGCCGGTGGCCGCGGTCACGATGGCGGCCACGGCGGTCGGGGCGTCACGCACCGCGAGCAGGAGGCTGTGCCGGTCGGCGTCGGCGCTCGCGACGCTCTCCAGCGCGCGCACGGCGTCCGCCGCCCGCGCGACGTCGCCCCCGCCGGTGAGCCGGATCCGGTCGTGCTCACCCGTGAGCCGGATCAGCTCGTCCCGCGTGCCCTCCGCCTGGACGCGACCGGAGTCGATGATCGCGATCCGGTCGCAGAGCCGCTCGGCCTCCTCCATGTAGTGGGTCGTGTACAGGACCGCCATGCCCTCGCGGGACAGCGTCTCCACCGACTCGAGGATCGCGTTGCGGGACTGCGGGTCCACGCCCACGGTCGGCTCGTCGAGGATGAGCAGCGTCGGCCGGTGCAGCAGCCCGATGCCGATGTTGAGGCGGCGCTTCATGCCGCCGGAGTACTCCTTGGTCGCGTCCTTGGCGCGGTCGGCGAGGCCGACGATCTCGAGGACCTCGTCCACGCGCGCGGCGAGCGCCCGCCCGGACATGCCCTGCAGGCGGCCGAAGAACACGAGGTTCTCCCGGGCGGAGAGCTCGGGGTAGATCGCGAGGTCCTGCGGCACCAGGCCGACGTGGCGCTTGACCTCGGTGTGCCGCGGACCGACGGGGTGGCCGAGGAGGGTCACCGTGCCGGCGTCGGCCGGCAGCAGGCCGGCGACCATCGAGATCGTGGTCGTCTTGCCGGCCCCGTTCGGGCCGAGCAGGCCGTAGGTCTCGCCCGGGGCGATCCGGAACGACACGCCGTCGACGGCGACGAGGTCCCCGAACCGTCGCACGACGTCGGTCACCACCAGGACGTCGTTCCCGCTGCTGTCAGTGCTCACCCGTCGCCACCCGTCGCCAGTCCAGCCGTCGAAGCGGTGCCATCGTTCCACCGACCGGCGCGCGCGGTCAGGGACTCCCGCAGTGTGGCACGTTCACCCGGGCATTCCCGGCAGTGAATCCGGTCCGCAGGTAGCCTGCCGGTATGTCGACGCAGGGGGTCGACGGCTAGCCACGGGCACCACCCACGCGCGCGGCGCGCCGCCGGGTCCTGGACGCATGCCGTCGGGAGGGACGTCGTGACGATGGACGCGGCCGGGACAGGCTCGGTGGCGACGCCACGCCCCGACGTCGCGCCGCCTCGGCTGCGGATGCTGGAGCCCGTCGCGTACCTGTGCCTGGCGGGCCACGGGCTGGCCGTCCTGATGGTCGCGGCCGACGACGCCACCTCGCCGATGCTCGTGGCCGTCGGCGTGCTCGGCGTGCTCGGCCTCGTGGGCCTCCTGGGCTGGCGCTCCCGCACGGCGGCGACCGTCCGCCTCGTGGTGGTCCTCGTCCTCGCCTTCTGGCTGATGGCGAGCCGCGCCGAGGGCAGCGGATACGTGCTGCTGTGGCACTTCGTCGTGGCCGCCGTGTATCCCCTGGTCCTGCCCCCGAGGCTCAGCCCGTGGGTCGCGGCCATGGTGCCTGCGGCGTACCTGGCCCTGGTCCCGCTCGACGCCGCGGACGGCCCGCTGCCCGTCGCGCTCCTGCGCGCGGTCGCGCTCGCCGTCATCGCCGCGTTCGCCAGCAGCGCCGCGCACGCCTTCCGTGCCGTCGTCTGGGACCGCGACAGCGCGCTGGCCACGTTGCGGACCTTCGTGGGTGCGACGCCCGTCGGGCTGGGGTACTGGGACCTGGCCATGCGTGCCCGGTGGGTCAACGGCGCGTTCGCCGAGCTCGCCGGCACGCCGCCGGACGACCACGTCGGACGACCGGTGGCCGACGAGCGCGCCCTGCCCGCGGCGTTCGCGGTGAACCTGCACCGGGCCGCGGTGTCCGGGCGCGAGGTGCAGGGCGTCGAGCTCTCGCGGGACGGCCGCGTGTGGTCGTCCAGCTTCTTCCCGGTCCGCGACGGCCGCCGGGCCCTGGGCGTCGGCAGCGTCGTCATCGACGTCACCGACCAGCGCGAGGCGCAGCGCGCGCTCGCGCACTCGGCCACGCACGACGCCCTCACGGGTCTGCCGAACCGCACCCTGTTCGGCGACCGGCTCGGCGTCGCACTGGCCCAGGCCGCGCGGACGGGCGAGCTGGTCGCCGTGGTCTTCTGCGACCTCGACCGGTTCAAGATGGTCAACGACTCGCTCGGGCACGCGGCGGGCGACGCGATGCTCCAGGTGGCCGCCGACCGGCTGTCGGCCGTCGTCCGCTCCGGTGACACGGTGGCCCGCCTGGGCGGGGACGAGTTCGCGCTCCTGTGCACCGCCGTCACCGACGTCGACGAGGCGCGCCGCGTCGCCGACCGCGTCTGCGCGGCGATGCGGGAGCCGATCCCGATCGGCGAGCGGCTCATCACCTCGACGCTGTCGGTCGGGGTCGCCCTCTGCGCGCCCGGTGAGCGGGACGTGGCGGGCCTGCTCCGGGACGCCGACGTCGCGATGTACCAGGCCAAGGACGCCGGTCGCGACCAGGTGGCCGTGTTCGACGCGAGCCTGCGGGTGACGGCGCGCGAGCGGCTCGAGTTCCACACGGCCCTGCGGGCGGCGGTCGACCGCGGCGAGATCAGCGTCGCCTACCAGCCCGTGCTGCGCCTGAACGGCAACGGCGAGGGGGACCGCGTCGTGGGCCTCGAGGCCCTGGCCCGGTGGCGGCGACCCGGCTTCGGTGACGTGCCGCCCTCGGCGTTCATCCCGACCGCGGAGGACCTCGGGCTCATCCACACGCTGGGTGAGCACGTGCTGACCACGGCCCTGCGGTCGCTGGTCGCCTGGCGCCAGGAGAGCGGCGAGCCGCTCGTCGCGGCGGTCAACATGTCCGCGCTCCAGCTCGCCGACGCCCGGTGCGTCGACATGGTCGCGCGCCTGCTGGGGGAGTCCGGCCTGCCGCCGTCGGCCCTCGAGCTCGAGATCACCGAGAGCGTCCTCATGCTCGACGTCGAGCAGAGCCTGCGGCGGCTCGCCGAGCTGCGGGCGCTCGGCGTGAGCGTCGCCGTCGACGACTTCGGCACCGGCTACAGCTCGCTCGCCTACCTGCGGGACCTGCCCGTCGACGTCCTGAAGATCGACAAGTCCTTCACGACGCAGCTGCCGGACGACCGGCCCATGGTCGAGTTCATCGTCGAGCTCGCCCGCGCCATCGGGGCCACGACGGTGGTCGAGGGTGTGGAGACGGCCGAGCAGCTGGCCGTGGTCCGCAGCATCGGCTGCGACCAGGCCCAGGGCTTCTACCTCAGCCACCCGCTCGCCGCCCAGGACGTCGGGCCGTTCCTGCGGCGCCGGGCGCAGGACGCCCGGAGCGGCGCGCGGGGGTGACGCGCAGCGCGACGTCCGGGGTGACGTGCAGTGCGACGTGCGGGGTGACGTGCAGTGCGACGTGCGGGTGACGTGCGGGGTGAAAACGGCGCGGGTCCGCTGGTGGGCCCCCGGTCCCGGCTCGGCCCGCCCTACGATGCGAGGCGCGGGGTCCGGGGGAGAGCGCGAGGTTGTCGACGGCGACGGCCGAGACCCGCGTCGACCGTCGCGCCGGTCCTGGTCCCGAGGAGGACGTCGATGTCGGAGGGTGCGCGCACCGGTGCACCCGGCGCCGGGCCGATCCCTGACGACGCCGCCTTCGTGCGGGCCCTCCTGGACGACGCCGACGAGGTCGTCTACTTCAAGGACCTCGAGAGCCGGTTCCTGCGCGTGAGCCTGGGCTGCGCGCAGCTCCACCGGCGTTCGCAGGAGGAGATGCTCGGGCTGACGGACTTCGACCTCTTCGACGCCGAGCACGCTCGTGCCGCGCGCGCCGACGAGCTCCGGGTGATCGAGACAGGCCGTCCGATGCTCGACCACGTCGAGCGCGAGCAGTGGCACGACCGGCCGGACAGCTGGGTCTCGAGCAGCAAGTTCCCGCTGCGCGACGAGTCCGGGCTGATCATCGGCACCTTCGGCATCTCGCGGGACATCACCTCGCGGGTGACGGCGGAGCTCGAGGTGCGCCGGATCGAGGCCCAGCTGCGTTCGGTGCTGGAGGCCTCCACCGACGAGATCGTCGGATACGACCACGATCTGCGCTTCCGCTACCTCAACCCGGCCGCCGAGCGCGCGCTGGGTGTCCGCGCGGCCGACGTCCAGGGGCTGCGCGACCGGGACTGCGGGATGCCCGAACGTCTGCTCGCGCTCTGGGAGCCCGCGCTGCGCAGCACGCTCGAGACGAGCGAGCCGGGTGAGCTGGAGTTCGAGCGGACGGAGCCCGGCGGCGCGGTGACGTGGTGCCACACCCAGTTCTCCCCGGACCTCGGGGTCGACGGCACGCCGGTCGGCGTCCTCGCGTCCACGCGGGACATCACGGGGCTGAAGGCCGCCGAGGCGGCCCTCGCGCACCAGGCCACGCACGACCCGCTGACGGGGCTGGCGAACCGGTGGCTCGTGCTCGACCGCCTGCACGCGGCGCTCGCGCGCAGCGCCCGCCAGCCGGGGCACCTGGCGCTGTTCTTCGTCGACCTGGACCACTTCAAGACCGTCAACGACACCCTCGGCCACAAGACAGGTGACCGGGTGCTCGTCGAGGTGGCCCGTCGCCTCCTGTCGGTCGCCCGGTGCGAGGACACGGTGGGGCGGCTGGCCGGGGACGAGTTCGTGGTCATCTGCGAGCGGGTCCCCGACGAGGAACGCGTGGCCGACATCGCGGGCCGGATCGTCACGGCGCTCGCCGGTCCGTACGACCTGGCCGAGGCGTCGCCGTGCGTGTCGGCTTCGGTGGGCGTGGCCCTCGCGCAGGACGGCGCCGCCGGTTCGAGCACCCTGCTCGCCCGCGCCGACGGGGCGATGTACGAGGTCAAGCGCGCCGGCCGCAACGGCTACCGGATCGCCGAACCCGGGTGCGCCCAGAGCTAGTCGTCCAGGGCGAGCCGCATGAGCCAGCGTGGACGGTGGCCGCTGCGCCCGGTCGTCGCCGCGGCGCGGTCGAACCCGGCGCGCTCGAACGCCTCGACGGTCCCCACGTACCCGGAGATCACGTCGACCTTCGACCCGCCCTTCTCGATCGGGTAGCCCTCGACCATCCGGGCGCCGTGGGCGCGCGCATGAACCACGGCGCCGGCGAGCAGGTGGTGCATGAGGCCGCGCCGCCGGAACGGGGGCCGGACCACGAAGCACACGACGCTCCACGGCTCCGGTCCGTCGAGCCACGGAAGCGTGCGCGAACGCACGAGGCGACCGTAGGAGGAGCGGGGGGCCACCGAGCACCAGCCGGCGACCTCGCCGTCGACGTAGGCCAGGACCCCGGGCCCCGGCTCGGTGGCGCACTCCCGCTGCATGAAGGCCGGTCGTTCGGCGTTCGGGACGCGCGCGTCGCGGAAGCTCATGCACCAGCAGCCGCCCGCGTCGGGTCGCTTGGTGCCGATGACCGCGGCGACGTCGGCGAACCGCCCGACGGCGGAGACCACCTCGATGCCCATGCCGGGACGGTAGCCCCGGCGTCGGACACCCTCATCGGGCGCCCCTGCCCGCCGATGGATCGGTATGGCCCCCGCCCCTGGCGCGCTCTCGGCGCGCCGCGCCGTGCATCGGGGCTGCCACCTCGCTGCGGTGAGCGGCGCGCTGGTGCTGGCCGCGCTGCCCGTGCGAGGCGTCGCCGTCGTCGTGTCGCTGGTCCTCGCCCTCGGCGTCCTGGTGGACGTCCGGCGTCGCGCGGCCGACCGGGGCCAGGAGACGACCGTGTGGCGGTGGTTCGGCCGGGCGGCGGGCCTGCTCGCCGGGGGTCTGGCCGTGGAGCTGGGGATCGCCGTCGTGGCGCTGGTGACGACGGGGGAGGGGCGCGCGGGCGGCGTCGGCCCGCCTGCGGGCGTGGCCGTGAGCATCGGCGCCGCTCTGGCCTCCCCGGCCCTCTACGAGGGGCTCGTGCACTGGAACCGCTACCGGACCCGGGTCTCCGACCCCGCCGACTGGCTCAACGGCCTGGCAGCGGTCATCGCGCTCGTGGCCATCGGGCTCGCGGCACTCGACGGAGCGGGGTCCCCGATCGCCGGGTGGTCCGCGTGGGTACTCGTGCCCTGGCTCGTCCAGGGGGCCGCCCTCGTGATCCTCACGGGCACCGCCTTCACGATCATCGGCCTGGGCGGGCTCGCCCACGACGCGCGGTCGTGGATCGTCGCGGGCGCCCTCGCGGCGGCGTCGGGGATCCAGCTCGCGGTCGCGGCGCTGTCGGGCGGGACCGCGGCTGAGGTCGCGGTCTCGGTGGCGCGCGCGACGGCGGTGAGCTGGACCGTGGCGATGATGGGCATCCTCGTGGCCGCGTGCATGGGGGCGCGGCGCATATCCGCCCGCCAGGCCTCGAGCGGGTCGACGACCGGCGGGGCGCTCGTCGTCCTCGTCGCGGTCCTGTCCCTGGCGGTCCGCAACGCGTTCGTCGCCGACGAAGGGGTGCGGCTGTCCACGACTGTCGCCGCCGTCGCGGCGCTCATCGCGATGGTCCGCTTGCTCCTGGTGGTCAGCGACCTCGCCCAGCTCGCCCTGAGCCGGTTGGAGGCCCGCACCGACGACCTCACCGGCGTGCCGAACCGGCGGCACCTCATGGAGGTGCTCGAGGCACTGGGCCCCGCCGCAGCCTCGCTCGTGCTCATCGACCTCGAGCGGTTCAAGGAGGTCAACGACAGGTTCGGCCACGCGGCGGGCGACGAGGTCATCCGGATCGCCGCCACGCGCCTGCACGACAGCGCGGCGGGTCGCGGGACGCTGGCGCGGCTCGGCGGCGACGAGTTCGCCCTCGTGCTGCCGGGGATGTCGCTGATCGCCGCCGCCGACGTCGCCCGCGTCCTGCTGGAGCACCTGGCCGAGCCCCTCGAGGTCCGCGGCGAGACGGTCCGGATCGGCGCGAGCATCGGCGTCGCGGAGACCTCCGGGGGCGCCGGCAACGAGGACCTCATGCGGCGCGCCGACGCGGCGATGTACCGGGCCAAGCGCGCGGGCGGCGGCGTCCGGCTCTACGACGAGGCCGCCGACACCGCGGCACGTGCCGAGCGTCGGCTGCTGGCCGACCTGCGCGTCCTGCTCGCGGACGCACCGGCGCACGACCACGACGGCTCGGCACAGGACGTGGGCGAGCTCGTCGTGCACTACCAGCCGATGCTCGACGTCCGGACCCGGACGCCGGTCGCGGTCGAGGCGCTCGTGCGCTGGGCGCACCCCGTGCGCGGGCTGCTCCCGCCGCCTGAGTTCCTCGACCTCGTCGAGGAGCACGGCCTCATGGACGCGCTCACGGCGCGGGTGCTGGACACCGCCGTACGCGAGGTGGCGTCCTGGCACGGGCCCGGCGCCGACGTCCGGCTGTCGGTGAACCTCTCGGGGTCGTGCCTGGAGAGCGCCGACCTCGTGGAGGTCGTCAGCTCGACGTTGCAGCGGCACGGGTTCCCGGGCGGGCGCCTGGTCATGGAGATCACGGAGACCACCGTCGTCCTGGACGACGCCGGCGCGATCGCCGCCGTCGAGCGGCTCGCCGCCCTGGGGGTCACGCTCAGCATCGACGACTACGGGACCGGGTACTCCTCGCTCGCCCGGGTCCTCGCCTTCCCCACCGAGGAGCTCAAGCTCGACCGCTCGTTCACGCTCCGCGTCACGTGCGACGACCGGACGGCCGCCCTGGTCGCGGGGACCATCGACTTCGCGCACCGTCTGGGCCTGCGCGTGGTGGCCGAGGGCGTGGAGAACGAGGCGACGTTCGACGCGGTCGCGGCGATCGGCTGCGACGTCACCCAGGGGTACCTGCACTCGCGCCCGCTGCCGGCCGAGGCTGTTCGGACGTGGCTGGCGGCGACCACCGTGCCCTGAGGGGTGCGTGTGAGCACCCGGTCCCGGACGACGTCGCCGCCCGCCTGGTCGCGGCTCGGCTCGCGGAGATCCGCGCGTCCTGATCAGCCCAGCAGGTCCTTCATGCTCCGCTGGATGATCCCGGCTGCCCGCCGCGGGGACAGGCGGGCGAGCCGGTCCATCGTCGTGGAGTCCTTGCCCACCGTGACGCGGTAGGCGTCGCGCTCCATCGCGTCGAGGATGATCCGCGCGGCCTCGGCGGGCGCGAGGGTGGGGTGCCTCTTGGCGGCCGCGGCGCGCTGCTCGGGGCAGAGGTTCGGGGCTGCGACGCCGGAGTTGGCGCTGATGTCGGTGCCGACCGCGCCCGGGAACACCACGGTCACGGCGACGGGCGTCCCCGCGAGCTCGGAGTGGAGGCCCTCGGTGAGGAGCTTCACGGCCGCCTTGGAGGCGCCGTAGACGGTCTGGCCCGGGACGGGCAGGAAGCCGCCCATGCTCGACACGTTGACGACGTGGGCCACGGGGCGTGCGAGGAGGTGGGGCAGGAACGTCTTCGTGACGTGCACCAGGCCCCAGAAGTTGACGTTCATCACGCGCTCGATGTGCGAGTAGTCGAGGTCGGCGAGCGTCACGAACGGCTGGATGACGCCCGCGCAGTTGATGACGCCGTCGACCTGGCCGTGCTCGGCCCGGATCGCGTCGGGCAGGGCCTCGACGGCGGACCTGTCGGTGATGTCGACGACGTGCGTGGAGAGCCTGCCCGGGCCGGCGAGCTCGGCGGTGCGGGCGAGCCCGTCGGCGCTGCGGTCGAGCGCCGCGACGCGCGCACCGCGCTGGAGGAGCGCGAGGACGAGCTCGCGGCCGATGCCGTTGCCGCCGCCGGTGACGGCGATGGTCTTGCCTGAGACCTTCATGGGACTCCTTCGTCCGCACCGGGGGCGCGGAGCTGCGCCCGCCTTGATCAACGGACAGGCGCGTCCGGACATTCCACGGTCGCGACCGGTTCGTGAGTGCGCGCTCGGGACGCGAGGCGCCGCGGAGGGCACCGCGGTCGGCACCCGGTCCGACGGGCCGGTGAGGAACGAGCTGTCGACGGTGTGTGCCCTGCCGACGCTCAGGGGGAGGTCGGGCCGGGGGGAGGGGGTGGTGTCGTGGTCGGCGACGCGGCGGCCGTCCAGGGCGACGGCTCGTAGGGCGGCCCGAACGACTGCCGGGGGAACGGCTGGGCGGCCGCGGGGACGGGCTCGCCGGAGCGACGCCTGAGGCGCACCACACCCACGGTCACCAGGCCGGCGGCGACGAGGACGCCGAGCAGTGTCAGCCCACCCGTGAGCGGTGCGCTCGCGACGCCCGACGACGCCTCGTGGGCCGCAGCCTCCGCGCTTGCCCAGTCGCCCGCGTCGACGGCCGCGCGTGCGGCCGAGAGGTCGTCACGGACCGGCAGCACGAGCAGACCGACGCGGGCGAGGAGGTTCGCGCCCGACTCGGCCCGGACGGCGGTCACCAGCGCGTCGGTCGCGTCCGCGGCGCCGCTCAGGGCGCGGTCGAGGTGGGCGAGGTCCTCGGCTCCTTCGACGTCCTCGCGCAGGGCCGTGGGCACGGCCACGTCGATCTCCTCCAGCGAGCCGGCGATCGCGTCGCGGGTGGCGAACGCCTCACGGACCCGTGGCATGAGGGCGGTCGCGTCGTCGAACGCCCACTCCGCCATCGCCGTGCGCAGGACGGCCGGGGGTGCCCACCCGTCGCCGGCCTCGGTGAGCTCCGCGTAGGCCTCGCGGGCGACGTCGCGTCCGTCCATCAGGGCCAGGTCGTCGCCGTTCGCCACGAACGTGCGGAAGAGGTCGCTCGCCTGCGTGGACCCGCCGACGCCCTCCAGGTGGTCGAGGAAGGCGCGCCAGTCCGCCCACCGCCCGAGCGTGGAGTCCACGGTCCCGGCCGGGTACGGCGACCGACGGTCGATGCTGGCGTTGACCACCGCGGACATCGCGTCCGCGCCGATCTCCTCCATGAGGGCGTGCGCGACCCACCACGAGGCCGCGTACCCGTACGCCTCCTGCTCCTGCGCCCCGCCCTCGTCGAGCGACGGCGGCGCCCAGTCGTTGAGCGGCACCGCGCCGGGCCCGGCGGGGTCGACCGGATCGGGCAGGGGCCGGTCCATGCCGATCTCGGCCATCGCGAGCGCCGCGAACTCGTCGGCGAGCGCCTCGTTGACCCAGCGGCCGTCGAACGCCTCGCCGTTGAACCAGGCGTGCGCCATCTCGTGGAGCGCGACGTGGGCGTCGAGCGCGTCGCCCACCTCGATGAGCGACTGCTCGTGCTCGTACCACCCCGCGTAGCCGTAGACGTACGGGGCGGACGTCTCGACGAGGTCCAGCTGCCCCTCCATGAGCCACGGCCGGCCGATGGCCGACTCGAGGGCGGGCAGTCCCCGCTCGACGAGGTCACTGGTGAAGGCGAGCCACTCCGTGTCGCCGGGCCAGGCCTGGATGCGCACGCCTGTGCCCGCGACGTCGACCGTCTCGGCGACCAGGGCCTCGTCGTCGCGCACGATGACGGTGGCGAGCCAGGTGTCTGGGTCCGCGATGTCCGTGGCGGCGTAGGTGACCCGCCCGTCCGCGGAGGTGCTGGTCATGTCCGAGCCCACGAGCTCGACGTCCAGCCCAGCCGGCACGACGACGGTCACGGCGCCCAGGCCGGGGTCCGCCGTCGTGAAGACGGGCAGGGTCGCGAACGCCTGGTTGACCTGGGCGAACGCGCCCGAGCGCAGCGGCTGCCCAGGCACGTCGTAGACCAGGCGCACGGTCTTCGACCCGCCGTGGTACAGGTCGGGGACCAGGTCGACCGTCGCGACGGAGGCCAGCGAGCCGTCGGGCGGCGCGACCCCCACGGGGAGGGCGCGTCCCCCGTCCCACGACGCGGCGACGTTCGTCGCCCCGGGGAGGACGAGGGTCGCGTACTCCGGGAAGTAGGACTGCTGGACCACGGAGCCGGTCACGCGGTCCGGAACCTCGTTCGTGAGCGTGATGACCTGCTCGACGTGGATCACAGCGGCGGCGAGGTCGACCGTGTAGGTGGTGCTCGTCGCGACGCGCAGGCCCTCGGTGTAGTCCACGGCGGCCGGGACGGGGCTCGCTGCGAGCGGGCCCGCCAGCCCCGCGGCGAGCACGGCGGCACCGGCCAGTGCGCCCGTGATCGACATGGCCCGCATGCTGTCACGCCTGCGACGGTCGCGGCGTCCGTCGCACAGGTGACGAACGGACGGGCGCCGTCGCCGGTCCGCGGCGGTGGTTCGATGGCCGCGTGGATCTGGTGCTGGTGAGCGCACGGCTGCTCGGGCAGGACGCGCCGGTGGACGTGCTGGTGCGCGACGGCGTCGTGCAGGCGGTGCTCCCCGCGGGCGCCGACGCCGGCGCGGGTCACGGGGCGGCAGCGGGCGGCGGCGTCGAGCGCGTCCACGTGGGGGGCCGCTGGATCATGCCCGGGCTGTGGGACCAGCACGTGCACCTGACCCAGTGGGCGTCGTTCCGGCAGTGGCTCGACCTGTACGACGCCCGTTCGGCGGCCGAGGCGGTTGACATGGTCAGGGCCCGCCTCGAGGAGTCCCCGCCGCCGCCCGGGCGGCCGCTGCTGGGCCGACGGTTCCGCGCGGCGCTGTGGCCGGACGAGCCGACCGCGGCCCTGCTCGACGCGGTGGCGGGCGACGTGCCCGTCGTGCTCGCGTCGGTGGACCTGCACTCCGGATGGCTCAGCTCGGCGGGCCTCGACTGGTTCGGCGCGGCGGGGCACCCGACGGGCCTGCTGCGCGAGGAGGAGTGGTTGGGACGCCTCGGCCGGATGGACGTCGCGCCGGACGACGTCCTCGACGGTTGGGTGCGCGAGGCGGCTGCGGCGGCGGCGGCGCGCGGCGTCGTCGGCGTGGTGGACTTCGAGCTCGCCGACAACGTGGGGGTGTGGCGCCGGCGCGTCGCCGACGGCTTCGACCTGCTGCGCGTGCGTGCGGGCGTCTGGGAGGACCGGCTCGATGGCGTCGTCGGGGCCGGCCTGCGCACGGGAGACCTCGTCGCAGGGACGGTCACGCAGGGTCCGCTCAAGGTGATCAGCGACGGCGCGCTGAACACGCGGACCGCGTGGTGCCACGACCCGTACCCGGACGGCACGCGCGGGGTGGTCAACGTGCCACCGGAGCGCCTGGTGCCGCTGATGGCGCGCGCGCACGCGGCAGGACTCGCCTGCGCGATCCACGCGATCGGCGACGCCGCGAACGCGATGGTGCTCGACGCGTTCGCGACGACCGGGGCTCGGGGCTCGGTGGAGCACGCCCAGCTCCTCGCGCGGTCCGACGTGCCGCGCTTCGCCGAGCTCGGCGTCGTGGCGTCGGTCCAGCCCGAGCACGCGGTCGACGACCGCGACGTGACCGACCGGATCTGGGCGGACCGCGCCGACCGGGCGTACCTGTTCCGCTCGCTGCACGACGCCGGCGCGCGGCTGGTCTTCGGTTCGGACGCCCCGGTCGCGGCACTGGACCCGTGGGCGGCGGTGGCGGCGGCCGTGACGCGCACCCGCGACGGCCGCCCGTCGTGGCACCCCGGTGAGGCCGTGCCGGCGCGGGTCGCGCTCGAGGCGTCGACCGACGGGCGCGGGCTCGCCCCCACGGTCGGCGCCCCGGCGGACCTCGTCCTGCTCGACGACGATCCGCTCGCCCTGCTCGAGGGGGGCGAGGGTGACCGCGTCCGGGTGACGGGCGTCGCCGGCACGCTGCTCGCGGGCCGCTGGACGCACCGCGCCCTCTGACCGCGGAGCGGATCCGCTCGTCCCCGGTCGAGGCGTAGCCGCGGGCGGCCGCGTCACCGCGTGGCGAGCACCTCGTCGACGAACGCCCGGGAGCGTGCGCGCAGCTCCATCGTCCGGCGTCGCACCATGTCGGAGCGCACGGCGTCGACGTCGCTCCCGGCCTCGATGCGGGTCGGCGGCCGACGCACGTTCCGTGAGCACTGGAAGTCCGTGCAGATGAGCGTGCCGATGGTGTCGCCCTTGCGGCCGGCGGCGCCCGCGCGTCGGGCGACGTAGAGGCTGACGTCCTCGGTCTCGACCACGTCGGCGCACCACGCGCACACGGCACGGCGCCGCCTGCCGCCGGCGCGGTCCCCGGCGCGCAGCAGGACGCCGACGGCCCCGTCGTCATGCTCGACGACGACGTACGCGGACAGGGGCGACCGGCGGTCGCGCCAGCCGAGGTAGTCGAGTCGGTCCCAGCTCAGCGTGGAGAGGTCGGGGAGGGTCGCCTGGGCGACCTCCCGTCGGGTGGCGTTGACGAAGGCGTTGCGGATCTGCTGCTCGGTCAGGGCGTGCATGGGTGCTCCCGGGTCAGGTGGTCGGCGCGCCGCGACCCCGGGTGATGGGTCGGTGCGCCACGGCGCGCGACACCAACGAGGGCGCGGCAGGACAGGGCGCCGTGTCGCCCTCCCCGCACCGCCCTGCGGGCAGCGTGGGTCAGCGTCGAGCGGCGCGGGTGCGCCGGGTGCCCGAGCAGGCCGCGGCGGCCACCCCGCTCCCCGGGGACTGCTCCCGCATCTCTCGCTCCTCAGCCTGGATCCGTCGGCGACCGCCGCCGACCGGACCGCGGGAGGCTACCCCGCGTCCTCGCGGCGTTGCCAGTGGAATCCTCCGCGGGGCGAGCTCAGGAGACGCACAGGCAGAACGGGTGCCCAGCTGGGTCGAGGAAGACGCGGAACGTCGTCCCCGGCTGGTGCTCCGCCCTGGTGGCCCCGAGGGCGAGTACCGCCCGCTCGCCGGCGTCGAGGTCGTCGACCATGAGGTCCAGCTGCATCTGCTGCGGAACGTCCTGCGTCGGCCACTGCGGCGGCCGGTAGTCGGCGACCTGCTGGAACGAGAGGGTCTGCCCGTAGTCCGCGCGGACGTCGGCCCAGTCGTCCGTAGCCTCCACCGACCAGCCGAGCACCTCGCCGTAGAACGCCGCGAGCACGCGCGGCTCCGGGCAGTCGATGACGATCCCTGGGTAGCGTGCGATAGCCATCCCCGCACGCTACGACGGGCCCCGACGCCCCGCGACCGCCTCCCCCCGCCCCGCGACCGCTTCCTCCGGCCCCGCGACCGCCTTCCGCTCGGTCGCCCCTACCCGGCGAGCTCGAGCTGCTCCCACCTCGCCTCCGGCGTGGCCCCGGCGGACGGGTGCCCTGACACGCCTCCCTCCCGACGCTCGTCCGGCGGCCCGTCAGCTCCTCTGCCGTCACCCGCACCGGTTCGCGGTGGCGCGTTGATCGTCTGACCGTCGCGTCGCTCGAACACGTACCGTGTCGGTTCGCCGAGGCCGCCGCCGCGTCCGCGCGGTCGCGGCAGACGGGCGATGTGCAGGTCCAGGCGGTGCACGACGTGATGATGGTGCGAGCAGAGCAGCACTCCGTTCTCGACGGACGTCGGCCCGAGGTGCCGGTTCCACCATCGGATGTGGTGCACCTCGCAGTACGCCGCCGGCACGTCGCACCCGTTCCAGGCGCACTGCCGGTCGCGGACGATCACGGCCCGCCGCTGCGGGCCGCTGTAGAACCGCTGTGTGCGGCCGAGGTCCATGGGGACGCCGTCGGCGGCCAGGACGATCCGCCCCACCTCGCTGTCGCACAGGAGACGGGCGAGCTCGGACGGTGCGACGGGAGTACCGTCCTCCAGCGTTGAGGGCTCGACCGGCGCCGCGGCCGGCGACCGTTCGCCCTCGGCTCGAGCGCGCTGGAGCCGCTGGGTGGCCTCGAAGGTCTCGGCCGGCACGAGGATCGACACCGTCGGCCGGCTCGAGGTCCCGGAGACTCGTGCGTCGGCTGCGTCCTGCTCCGGGTCGGGCAGGAGGGTGCCGGCCGGCGACACCCGGCGCGCCCGCACCCCCGCCGTCCCGGCCGTCGCACGTTCGGCGAGGGCGACCAGCGCGTCGGCGTCCGCCTGGGGCTTGGTGCGCTCGTCGTCGGGAGCCTGCCCGACGGAGGCCAGCGCCACCCGCAACGACTCCGCCGACACGTGGTCGAGCCGGCCGCGCAGGAACGTGCCCTCCGGCCGGCGGGACATGACGAAGAACCGTTCCCGACGCTGCGCCGCGGCGTTCCGCTCGAGCTCGGCCGGGTCGAACGAAGCGACGAGCCGGGCTGCGGAGGCCGTGAACTCGCGGACCGTCTGGCGCTCGGCCATCCGCACGAGCCGTTCCTGCGTCTCGGGCCGACCGATCTCCGCGGCCGCCCCGGTGCCAAGGGCCTCCGTGACGCGCGCCAGCGCATCGAGATGGGCGAGGGGAACGCGCCCCGCGCTGACGCCGTCGGCCACCGCGGGGAGGGCGGCGAGCGTCTCCGCCTGACGCACCTCGCGCCTTGCCTCGCCGAGGCCCGTGCGCGCGGTCGTGGCCAACGCGGCCACGAAGTCGCGGTCACCCGGCCCGACGGCGCCGGGCGCCCGCTGTGCGGCGACCACGACGGCCGCCCGCAGCGTCGCCAGGCTCCCGGCGACGCGGTCGAGTCGACGCAGCGCGCCGGCACGCTCGCCGTCGGTCCAGGCGTCGCTCGTCGCCCCGACAGCACACAGCCGGGCGACCTGCTCTACTAGCGCATCCAGGCGCGCCAGAGCGTCCGCCCCCTCGGGCGTCGGAGCCGGCCGACGGTCGAACATGTGTTCGATGGTATCGATGTCGCGCGCGCAGATCAAGCCTCTGACCTGCGGAAACGTGTCCACGGGCGGTGCTCCGCCGGTCCTCTCCACAGCCCGGACGGGCCCGCCGTCTGAGCTGAGTCCCGAGCCCGAGCCCGAGCCCGAGCCCGAACCCTTACGCGACCCCCGCCACGGCGAGCGCCGCGATCGCCGCGACGGACACCGCCGTCGACAGCGTCAGCACGCCGCCGACGAACGCCGCGTTGCGCCGGTAGTACACGGGGATGACGAACGGCGCCGGCAGCACGAAGAGCACCACCGCCGCCCGCGCGTACCACTGCGAGAACCCCAGCGCCGGGACGAGCACCAGCGCGACCAGCAGCCCCAGGCCGAGGCCGACCACCGTCCGCAGCGCCACGATCGTCACGATCGCCCGGTCGCGCGGGACGCCGTCGGCCAGCGAGGCTCCGATGACCAGGCAGACCAGCGGCGTCGTCAGCCCCCCCACCGTGGCGAGGAAGGGAGCGGCGACGCCGTCGGGCGCGATGATCCACGCGGCCGCCCCGGGCGCCGCGACCGCGATCACGAGGCCGACGCCGATCGCCCACAGCACCGGGGAGGTGGCGAGGTCGCGCCACGGGAACGCGCCGACGCCGACGCCGGCCCGGGCCCCGTCCGCGGACCGTCCGAGGATGCTCATCTGCACGATGAGTACGGTGAAGACGTAGACGACCTGGCCCATGTCGAGAGCGGCGAACGCGGGGAGGTGGTCGCTGGAATGCAGCGCCGCGAAGAGCGCATACCCGAGCATTCCGGCCTCGAAGCCCTGGAAGAGCAGGCGCGTCTCGGGTCGCGGCAGCGCGGCGGCGCGCGCGAGACTGCGGACGCGCGAGAGCCCGGCACCCAGAGCGCCCATGACCGCGCACAGACCGAAGACGACGGCCGCCAGCACCGCGTTCCGCCCGTCGGGCTCGAGCCGGATGAAGGCACCGAACAGGAGCACGGGCAGCGTCAGGCGCGTGACGAGGTGCTTCAGGCCGTCGACGGCGTGCGGCGGGAGCAGGCCGCGACGGGCGAGCAGGAGCCCGGCCAGCCCCAGCACGGCGATCGCCACCAGTGATCCGGCCGCCTGCGCCATCGCCTCACGTCCTCGTCGTCCGGGCCAACGTCCGCACCGTACCGGCGGATCGGCCCGCGTCCCTGGGACGGGTGTCGCGCACCGGACCGGGGCTGACGCCGGTCGTCGTGCCGCAGCCGCGCCGCTGCTCAGGAGTGGTCGTCGCCGGCGAGGGCGAGGGTGAGTGCGGCCGTCGCTCGCATGAGCGCGACGGACCGGGCGTCGAGCCTCTCCTCCCGTTCGGCCAGGTACTGGGCCGCATCGCCCTGCCGGCCGCCGGCCCCCTCGCGCAGCTCGCTCATGACACGCCGCAGGCGCGCGATGCCGTACCCGGCCCGACGGAGCTCGGTCACGATCCGCGCCTCCCGCACCGCGGCGGGAGGGTAGGTGCGCGCCGCGCCCGTGGTGCGATCGGCGACGAGGAGACCCTCGCGCTCCCAGTGGCGCAGTGCGGAGGTGCGCACCCCGAGCGCCTCGGCCAGCTGGGAGATCCCCATGGCGTCCGACGGTCGTGCGGCCAGCAGCGGCTCGTCGGCGATGGCCGCGGCGGCGCGGCGGGCCAGCCGGACGGCTGCTCGTTCCGCGGACATCCGGCCGTGGACGTCGTCGAGCAGGGCGGCGACGCGCTCGACCGGCTCGGTGCGGGCTGCGCGGATCAGCGCCTTCGCCTCGACGGGTCCGGCGGCGGTCGCGAGCGCACCGTAGGCCTCGCCCCAGCGCACGTGCGCCTGCCCGTACCGCCGGTACCCGGACGGGCGGCGCTCGGCCGGGGGCAGGACGCCGTCCCGTTCCAGGTCGCGCACGTGCTGGACGGAACGGCCGAGCCTCCGGGCCACGTCCGCCGTCCGCAGCGCCCGTTGGCGACCTTCGCCGTCCATGTGTGCACGGTACGGCCCGAAACCCTCCACGAGCGCGTCAACGCGACGCTTGAACCATGGACATCGACGAGATCATCGACCACGTCACCGCGCTGGGTGGCGTCCTGGTGCTCCGGCCGCAGCCCGGCGACGGCACCCCCGAGATCGCCTGGGGTGACGTCTTCTTCTCCTACGCCCCCGACGGCCGGGTCCCGCATGGCCAGCCGTTCGCCACGATCGTCACCAAGGCGTACCCGGACGAGGATCCCGACCCGGTGCTCGCGCAGCCCGGGTCGTTCCGGCTCAACGTCGATGTCGGCCGGCGGTCCGCTGCGGCACTCGTCGGGGCGTCGGGCCGGGCCGCCGGGGCTGACGTGTGGACGCGTCACCCGGTGTACGACGCCCTGGGCTGGGTCGCCGTCGTGAACCCAGCGGAGCGGACGGCGGGGCAGGCCCGCGAGCTGCTCGGCGCCGCCCACGCCGCGGCCCGCGCGCGC